>DASUXE010000215.1:0-3957 GCA_036378075.1 Gammaproteobacteria bacterium | reverse complement strand
CTGCTGCCGGACGCTTTTTTCGGCGTCCGCAATACTGGCTGCCCAGATGGGCCGTACCGCATGCCCGGCATTTCGAAGCGTGCTGTTGAGCTTCTCGGCTTCGTCTTGGGAAGCCGCAACAACCAACACGGGCAGGGCATTGCGTGGCAGCAAGAGGGGTCCTCAGAAGGCGTGTTTTAGTGCTGCGAGTTTAACGGCTGGGGGCCTGTTATGCACGGGGGTCAGGCGTCCGGGACCGCGTCGGATATGGGTTGTTTGGCTGCGGCGCCGGGTATTTCACGTACCAGGCGCGGCATCAGGTAGCCCGGCAATCTGGCACGCAGATCGCGCATCAGCGCGCGCGCTTGGTTTTCCGGGACCTCGAAATGTGCTGCGCCTTGTACCCGGTCCAGCAGGTTCAGGTAATACGGCACGACGCCCGCGGCACTCAGGGCCTCCGACAGATCGGTCAGTGCTTCCACCGAGTCGTTGACGCCTTTGAGCAGTACCGACTGATTGAGCAGCAGCGCGCCGGCCTGACGGAGTTTTGCGCAGGCATCGGTCACACTCGCATCGAGTTCCCGGGCGTGATTGACGTGCAGGACCACCACTTTTTGCAGGCGGCATGCGCCCAGCCATGCGAGCAGCGATTCGTCGACCCGGGACGGCAGCACCACCGGCTGGCGGGTGTGAATCCGCAGTCGCCTTATATGAGGAATAGCCTCAAGCTCCGTCACCAGCCCGGCCAGCTGCCGGTCGTTGAGCGAGAGCGGGTCGCCACCGCTCAGAATGACTTCATTGACGCCACTGTTGCTTCGCAGGTAGTCGAGTGCGGCGCGCCAGTCCTGGCCGCGCGCGGTTTCGTCCTGATAGGGGAAGTGGCGGCGGAAGCAGTAGCGGCAATGGATGCCGCAGACGCCGGTGGTGATCAGCAACACCCGGTTGCGGTATTTGTGCAGTACCCCGGGCTGGCGGCGGCTGGCCAGATCGCCAACCGGATCGGTCACGAAACCCGGCATCTCGGCAAGTTCGGCGGCGCTCGTCAGCACCTGCCGCAATAACGGATCGTTCGGGTCGCGTTTGCGCATGCGTGCCACGAAAGCGCGCGGTACGCGCAACGGAAACTGCCGGGCGGCGTCGGTGGAGGCCAGTGCCGGATCGAGGTCCAGCAATTGCAGCAGTTCGGCGGGGTCGCGTATGGCGTCGGCGAGTTCAAGCTGCCAGCGAGCGGGCATAAGGGCACCTCTAAAAATTGATCTTTTGCTTTCTGGCGGTGTGAGAAATAGCCTCGGAAGCTTCATGTATTGGCATATACACTCCAGTTCCTCGGCCATTTCTGCCTACCCAGAAACCAAAATCTCTTATTTTTAGAGGTGCCCATAAGTCGAGTCTGGAGGTGGTGGGTGCTGCCTTCGGCAAGGCGCTTGGCGTATCATTACGCGCTTTAAGGGCGGCGCGAGCCGCCATTTTGCACTTAAACCGGGCAGGAAGAAAATGGCAAGTTACAGCACCAGCGAGTTCAAGGCGGGCCTCAAGATCATTATCGATGGTGACCCCTACAACATCATCGAAAACGAATTCGTGAAGCCCGGCAAAGGCCAGGCCTTCAACCGCGTCAAAATCCGCAACCTGCGTACCGGCAAGGTGCTGGATCGCAACATGAAGTCGGGCGAAACCGTGGAAGCCGCCGACGTGATCGAAATGGACGTCCAGTATCTGTATTCGGACGGCCAGTTCTGGCATTTCATGAACCCGGAAAACTACGAGCAGATTGCCGCCGACGCGACCGCCATGGGCGATGCACCGCAATGGCTGAAAGGCGAAGAGGAATGCAAGATCATGCTCTGGAACGGCAAGCCGCTGGCGGTGACCGCGCCGGTGTTCGCCATCCTCAAGGTGACCGAGACCGATCCGGGTCTGCGCGGTGACACCGCAACCGGCGGCACCAAACCGGCCAAACTGGAAACCGGCGCGACGGTGCGCGTGCCGTTGTTCATCAACGAAGGCGAGTTGATCAAGGTCGACACCCGCACCGCTACGTATGCGGCGCGGGCAAAAGAGTAATCAAGGCGCCGGGAGCAAGGAGCCAGGGTGACTCAAGATGAAGGCTGGCGCCCCACTGCGTCGTTCGACGTACTCAGACTCCGGGCTCAAATGCTGAAGCAACTGCGGGCGTTTTTCGACGCCCGCGGTGTTCTCGAAGTCGAAACCCCCGCACTGTCGCGTGCCGGCGCCACCGACCGGCATCTGGCGAGCTTTCGCATTGACGATGCGCATGGCAGCCGCTATCTGCACACCTCGCCCGAATACCCGATGAAACGATTGCTGGCTGCCGGTTCCGGCGACATCTGGCAGGCTTGCAAGGTGTTTCGCGCAGATGAAGCGGGACGCTTTCACAATCCCGAATTCACCCTGATCGAGTGGTATCGCGTCGGCTTTGATCATCACCGCCTGATGCGAGAGGTCGCCGAACTGATTGCGACCCTGGTACCGTCTGTTGCAGGCGAACCTGAGTACCTGACTTACCGCGCCGCATTTCAACGTTACGCCGGTATCAATCCGATGCAGACGGATGCTGTTGCTTGCCGGGAGGTGCTGCGAATCCGGGGCAACGAGGTGCCAGCCGCGCACGCATTCGATACCGACGGCTGGCTTGATCTGATCGCCGGCGAGATTGTGTATCCCGCGTTAGGTCATAAACATGTTGTGTTCGTGTACGACTTTCCCGCAAGTCAGGCGGCACTGGCGCGCGTCCGTCCGGGAGAACCGCCGGTCGCCGAACGTTTCGAGGCATTCGTGCGCGGCGTGGAATTGGCGAACGGGTTTCATGAACTTGCCGATCCGGGCGAACAGCGCCGGCGTTTCGAACGCGATCTGGAACGGCGCCGCATTGACAATCTGCCGATGGTTACCATGGACGAACAGCTGCTGCAGGCCCTGGGGCAGGGATTCCCGGATTGTGCCGGGGTCGCACTGGGTTTCGACCGGCTGGTGATGCTGGCAGCGGGTGCGGAAGCGATTGAAGACGTGATTGCGTTTCCGTTTGACCGGGCGTGAATCAGCGCCGGCGGTGACGCCATACCCAACTGTAGATCGCTATATTAATGATAAGGGCCAGACTGCCCAGTATCATCTGTATCTGCGGGGTAAGGCCCGGCGGGTAGATGATCGGCAGCAGATAATGACCGATGAAATCGCCACTGTATCCGGCGCTGCCGGCCAAACTGCGCAGTCGGTCTTCGAGATAAGTCAGCGGGCATATCAGGTGCAGAAACTCAGTCAGCACACCCCAAATCGCCGCAGGCAGATGCAGCCACGCGACCCCGCGCCACCGCAACACCAGCAAGCCACCTGCCACCACGAACAGCAGGAAGGCGAGGTGGACGATGACAACGATGTCGGCCAGCGGACCCCACGGCATAGCGTGTTTCCCGAAATAGAGGGAGCACCGGAAGATTTTGCGGCGTAAAATGCCGCCTCTGCAACCCGATCCGGACCGTGAACATGTTTGAACTCAAAGCCATTCCGACCACCGACAAGTCCGGCCTTTACGCTGAACTGGCGAGTCAGGCGCGCGGCCTGTTGCATGACGAGCACGATCTGGTTGCCAATGCGGCGAATTTCTCCGCGTTGCTGTATCACGCGTTGCCGGATGTGAACTGGATCGGTTTCTATTTCATCAAGGATGGCGAGTTACTGGTCGGTCCGTTTCAGGGCAAGCCTGCGTGCGTGCGCATTGCGATGGGCAAGGGCGTGTGCGGTACTGCGGCGGCCAAACGCGAATCAATCGTGGTGCCGGACGTCACCAAATTTCCGGGACACATATTCTGCGACGGCGATTCCCAGTCGGAAGTAGTGGTGCCGTTGATCAAGGTGGGTGAGCTGCTGGGCGTGCTGGATGTCGATAGCCCCAAATTGGCGCGTTTCGATGACGCGGATCGCGCCGGCCTGGAACAACTCGCGGCGATATTTCTGGAA
>DASUXE010000214.1:0-15810 GCA_036378075.1 Gammaproteobacteria bacterium | reverse complement strand
GCGGGTGGCTTCATGCCGGGTCATGGCATAGATCGGGATGCCGGAGCGGATACGTGACATCCACAACGCCGTGGAACCGGATTCGGTGAGCGCCATAATGGCTTTCACATGCAGATGATTGGCGGTGTACATGGTCGCCATGGCGATGGCTTCATCCACCTTGCCGAAATTCTGATCCATGCGGTGCCGCGAACGCATGGTCATACGCTGTTTCTCGGCACCCTCGCAGACCCGCGCCATCGCCTCCACGGTCTTGAGCGGATATTTTCCCGACGCCGTTTCCGCCGACAGCATGACCGCGTCGGTGCCGTCCATGACGGCGTTGGCAACATCCAGAACTTCGGCACGGGTCGGCACCGGACTGTGGATCATCGATTCCATCATCTGCGTGGCAGTGATCACTACCCGGTTCAATTCGCGAGCGCGGTGAATGATGTGCTTCTGGATACCAGGCAGCTCAGCATCGCCGATCTCGACCGCAAGGTCGCCGCGCGCGATCATTACAGCGTCGCAGGCTTCGATGATTTCATCGAGATTCTGCACCGCTTCGGCGCGTTCGATCTTGGCAACCATGCCCGCCTTGCCGCCGGCCGCCCGCAGCAGGTCGCGAGCGCGGACGATGTCAGCGGCATCGCGCGGAAATGACACCGCCAGATAATCCACATCGAGTTCGGCGGCAAGCTCGATATCGCGAAAATCCTTGTCGGTGAGCGCAGCCGCGGACAAGCCGCCGCCCTGGCGATTGATGCCCTTGTGATCGGAAAGTTCGCCGCCGATTTCAACCCGACATTCGATTCGCGCACCCTTTACCGCGTCAACGCGCAAGGTGATTTCGCCGTCGCCCAGCACCAGCACATCGCCCGCCTTCACGTCATTGGGCAATGCCTTGTAGGTCAGTCCCACCGATTCTTCGGTACCGGCGTCGTCCGCGAGTGCGGCATCCAGCACGAAACGCTGTCCGTCCTTGAGGGTGATACGGCCGTTACGGAATTTTTCGATGCGGATCTTGGGGCCTTGCAGGTCGCCGAGAATTCCGACGTCCCTGCCTTCCGCGGCGGCCGCTTCGCGCACCAGCCTGATGCGGCGCTTGTGATCGACGCTTTCGCCGTGGGAGAAATTCAGTCGTGCCACATCCAGACCGGCACGCACGATGGCGCGCATGATGTCGGGATTGTCGGTCGCAGGACCCAGAGTGGCGACGATTTTTGTTCTGCGTGGCATGTTCGCTGATTATGCGCTTCTGCAGATATAAATGGTAACAACAACCCGGGAGCAAGGCACAGCAATCAAAACCTGCATGCATGCTCCAACCACTTGCACCGTGCGCCCGATAGTTACGCCTGCTTGCGCTTTTCCGCCAGCGCAGCACGTTCTTCAAGCGCGGCAACCGCGGGCAGTTTCTTGCCTTCCAGGAATTCCAGGAACGCGCCGCCACCGGTGGAAACATACGAGATGCGATCCGCCACGCCGTATTTGTCCAGCGCCGCCAGTGTATCGCCGCCACCGGCGATCGAAAACGCCGGGCTTTCGGCAATCGCGTGTGCCAGGGTCCGGGTGCCTTCCCCGAACTGCTCGAATTCGAACACACCCACCGGTCCGTTCCAGACGATGGTACCGGCGCCTTTCAGAATTTCAGCATAGGCTTCCGCGGTATCGGGACCGATGTCGAGAATCATCTCATCCGCACCGACTTCGTCGACGTTCCGCACGTCGGCTTCGGCGTTGGCGGAAAATTCGCTTGCCACGACCACATCGGTCGGAACCGGTATTGCTGCGCCGCGTGCCTGCGCTGCCTGTGTCAATCGTTTCGCTTCCGGAACCAGGTCCGGTTCATACAGCGACTTGCCGACCTTGTAGCCGGCCGCGGCAACAAATGTATTGGCAATACCGCCGCCAACAATCAGTTGATCCACAACTTTGCTCAGGGATTCAAGCACGGTGAGTTTGGTCGATACCTTGGAACCCGCAACAATTGCCACCAGCGGACGCGCCGGATGCTCGAGCGCGCGGCCCAGTGCTTCCAGTTCCCCCGCCAGCAACGGCCCGGCGCAGGCGACCGGCGCGAACCGGGCCACCCCGTGTGTCGAAGCTTCGGCGCGATGCGCGGTACCGAATGCATCCATCACGTAGATGTCGCACAACGATGCCAGCTTGCGCGCCAGCGTTTCGTCGTCTTTCTTTTCACCTTTCAGAAAGCGGACGTTCTCGCACAACACCACGTCACCGGGCGCAACCTCGACACCGTCGATCCAGTCCCGGATCAGCGGCACTTTCACGCCCAGCAATTCGGTCAGGCGTTCCGCGACCGGCGCCAGCGACAACGTGGCATCGAACTCGCCCTCCTTCGGGCGGCCCAGGTGCGACATCAGAATGACCCGTGCACCGGCCTGCATTGCCGCCTGAATGGTCGGCAGCGAGGCGCGGATACGTGCATCGCTGGTGATATGGCCGCTGTCGTCCAGCGGCACGTTCAGGTCTTCACGGATCAGGACCCGTTTTCCCTTCAGGTCCAGTTCCGTCATCTTGATGATTGTCACTACGTTGATCCTCTATCCGTCGAGTGCGGCAAGTGTAGCTGTTGAATATTGCAGCGCGCTTACCTGGCGTGCATCAGCGCCAGGGTGGTATCCAGCATGCGATTACTGAAACCCCATTCGTTGTCGTACCAGGAACACACCTTCACCAGCCGGCCGATCACCTTGGTCAGGGTCGCGTCATAGGTGCTGGATGCCGGATCGTGGTTGAAATCCACCGACACCAGCGGCTGATCGTTGTACGCAAGCACGCCCTTCAGCGCGCCCTGCGACGCATCCTTCATCAGCTTGTGGATCTCGTCCTTGCTGGTGTCGCGTGCGGCGATGAACGACAAGTCCACCATCGAGACGTTGATGGTCGGCACACGAATCGAGAAGCCGTCGAGTTTGCCGGCGAGTTCCGGAATCACCAGACCGATGGCAGCCGCTGCGCCGGTCTTGGTGGGAATCATGGAATGGGTGGCGGAACGCGCACGGCGCAGATCCTTGTGATAGACATCGGTCAGCACCTGGTCGTTGGTATAGGCGTGCACCGTGTTCATCAGGCCGCCCACCACGCCGATGTTCTCGTGCAGCACCTTGACCAGCGGTGCCAGGCAATTGGTGGTGCAGGAGGCATTCGAGATCACCGTATCCGACGCTTTCAGATTCTGGTGATTGACGCCGTACACCACGGTGGCATCCACGTCCTCGCCGCCCGGGGCGGAAATCACAACTTTCTTGGCGCCGCCGGCCAGATGCGCCGAAGCCTTGGCCTTGCTGGTGAACAGACCGGTGCATTCCAGCACCACGTCGGCACCCACGCTGCCCCAGCCGATCTTGGCAGGATCGCGTTCCGCGAACACGCGAATACGATCGCCGTTGACAACCATGCTGTCGCCGTCGACCTGTACCTCGCCGGGAAACTTGCCATGCGCGGTGTCGTAACGGGTCAGATGGGCGTTGGTATTGGCGTCACCCAGATCGTTGATCGCGACGATCTGCAGTTCCTTGTTGCGTTTACCTTCGTACAATGCGCGCAGCACGTTGCGTCCGATGCGGCCGTAACCATTGATGCCAATCTTGATCGCCATGACGTTCTCTCCTTCCGAATAACTTTAAAAAATCAGGACGTGACCTTGTCACGCTGCAACATGGATTCGACGTTTCGCATCACGTTGTCCAGCGTGAAACCGAAATACTCGAACAAATCCTTCGCCGGCGCCGATTCGCCGTAACGGTCAAGGCCGATGATGCGGCCGCGCTCGCCGACATAGCGATGCCAGCAGTTGGTCACGCCGGCCTCGATCGCGAGCCGCGCTTTCACGCGTTTCGGCAGCACGTATTCATGCCAGTCGCGGTCCTGGGCATCGAACACGCTGGTGCAGGGCATGGATACCACACGCACTGCGACATCCTGTTCCGCCAGCCGCTTGGCGGCGGCCACCGCCAGCGCCACTTCCGAACCGGTCGCGATAATGATGGCTTCCGGTTCGCCTTCGGTGTCGAGCAGGATGTAACCGCCGCGGCGGATGTCGCGCACCTGCGCGGTGACGCGCGGCTGATGCGGCAGATTCTGGCGCGACAACGCGAATGCCGTCGGGCCGTTGCGGCGTTCGATCGCCGCTTGCCACGCCACCGCGGTCTCGACATCGTCGCAAGGACGCCACAGTTCCATGCCGGGCATCAGCCGCAGGCCCGCCAGGTGTTCGACCGATTGATGCGTGGGG
This sequence comes from Gammaproteobacteria bacterium, assembly GCA_036378075.1. Lineage (GTDB taxonomy): Bacteria > Pseudomonadota > Gammaproteobacteria > Natronospirales > REEB76 > DASSKW01. The sequence goes on along the minus strand of DASUXE010000214.1, from coordinate 11,567 downwards.
CCGTCTTCACCGAGCCCGATGGAATCGTGGGTATAAACAAAGATGCTGCCGATCCGCATCAGCGCCGCCATGCGCAAGGCATTGCGTGCGTAATCGGAGAAGGTCAGGAAGGTGCCGCCGTACGGAATGAAGCCGCCGTGCAAGGCGAGGCCGTTCATGATCGCCGACATGCCGAATTCGCGCACACCATAGAATAGATAGTTGCCGCCGAAATCCTGGCGGCTGACGCCGCGCGAGCCCTTCCACCAGGTGTTGTTGGAACCGGTGAGATCGGCCGAACCGCCGATCAGTTCCGGCAGGGCGGGCGCCATGCCGTTGAGTGCCAGCTCCGAGGCCTTGCGGGTGGCGATCTCCGCGCCCTGCTGCGCCATGTTTTTCACGAACTGTTCGGCTTGCGCATTCCAATCCTGCGGCAGTTCGCCTGCCATGCGGCGGGTAAATTCCGCGGCCAGGTCCGGATAGGATTTGCGGTATTCCTCGAATAACTTGTTCCAGTTGTCCTCGAAGGCCTTGCCGCGCGAGCGCGCGTCCCAACCGGCATAGTATTCGGACGGAATATCGAACGGCGTAAATTTCCAGCCCAGCTGCTTGCGGGCCAGTGCCACTTCCTCCGCGCCCAGCGCCGAACCGTGACTGGATTCCTTGCCCTGCTTGTTGGGCGAACCGAACCCGATGATGGTCTTGCAGCAGATCAGCACCGGCTTGTCGGTGACCGCGCGCGCGGTTTCGATGGCCTGCTTCACCGCGGTAGCATCGTGACCGTCCACTGCTGGAATCACGTGCCAGCCGTACGCCTCGAAACGGGCCGGCGTGTTGTCGGTAAACCAGCCGCGCACTTCACCGTCAATCGAAATGCCGTTGTCGTCATAGAACGCAATCAGCTTGTTGAGTCCGAGTGTACCGGCCAGCGAACAGGCTTCGTGCGAAATACCTTCCATGAGACAGCCGTCGCCCATGAAGACATAGGTGTAATGATCCACCAGCTTGAAACCCGGCCGGTTGAACTGCATCGCCAGCAGCTTCTCGGCAATCGCCATGCCGACGGCGTTGGCAAGTCCCTGCCCTAGCGGACCGGTGGTGGTTTCCACGCCCGGCGTCAGGCCGTATTCGGGATGCCCGGGAGTCTTCGAGTGCAATTGCCGGAAACGCTGCAACTCGGCCATCGGCAGGTCATAGCCGGTGAGGTGCAATACCGCATACAGCAGCATGGAACCATGTCCGTTCGAGAGCACGAAACGGTCGCGATCGGCCCAGCGCGGATTGGCCGGATTGTGTTTCAGGTAGTCGTTCCACAGCACTTCGGCGATGTCCGCCATGCCCATGGGGGCGCCGGGGTGGCCGGAATTGGCTTTCTGGACCGCGTCCATGGCAAGCGCCCGGATGGCATTGGCGAGTTCGCGACGGGAAGGCATGGCAGACTCCACGGGAAGGGCGCGTATTTTCGCTGATTAGCGGGGCGGTAACAACCCGCGCAGCGTCCGCCGGCAACGCCATAAACCAATGAAAATCAGCTGGTTATGAACCATTTGAGGGAGCGCGAAGCGCCCCTCTCAGCATGAATTTTTTTCATCCCGGGTTAAGATGCGGCCGATTTTCTGGAATAGCCGGGATCCCGAGCATCATGAACAAACCTTACAGTCATGCATTCGACATCCGCTGGGCCGATCTCGATCCCAACGGGCACATGCGGCATACCGCCTACATGGATTACGCGGCGCAGGCGCGCGTCGGCTTTCTGGCCGCGGACGGCTTCACGCTGGAGCGCTTCCAGAAACTGCATATCGGTCCGGTATTACTGCGCGAAGAGACTCAATACCTGCGTGAAGTGCGCGCCAATTCACGCATCACGGTGGTCACCGAAGTCAGCGGCTTGTCTGCGAACCGCAAGCACTGGCGAATCCGGCACCGGATATTCAATCAGGACAAGGAACTTGCCTGCGTGGTCGACGTGCAGGGCGCCTGGCTGGATCTGGTGGAACGCAGGATCGTGCCGCCCCCGGCGGAACTCCTGCAAGCCATGGAGCGGGCGCCGCGCACCGAAGACTTCAGCGAATTCACGCCGCAGCGGCCTGCTTGACTGCCGGCAAGGTTTACTTCGCCGGAGCGGGAAACGCTCCCCGCGCCAGCAGCTTTCGCAACTCGGCATCCGGTACCGGCTTGCTGAACAAATAGCCCTGGATCACCGGACAGTTCATCTGCTTGAGCAACTGGTACTGTTCAAGTGTCTCGACGCCTTCCGCCACGGTGATCAGATCCAGTGCCTTGGCCAATGACACAATCGTCGCAATGATCTGCAGATTGTCGGTATCCGAGGCGATGCCTTTCACGAACGAGCGATCGATTTTGAGTATGTCCACCGGCAATCGGGCAAGATAACTCAACGAGGAATAGCCAGTGCCGAAATCGTCAATCGAGATGGCCATGCCGGCCTCGCGTAACGCATTGAGTTTATGGATGCTCGATTCGACATCGATCATCAACATGCTTTCGGTGATTTCCAGATCGATGCCACCCGCTCCGGTTCGATACGAACCGACCGTGTTCAGCATCCATGTCACGAAATCGTCGCGGTGAAGCTCCGCAGACGATACATTTACTGCAATCCGCGTTGCATCGAGCCCCGCGTCAATCCAGCTCTGCAAATCCCTGAGCGCCTGCTTCACAACCCAGCGACCAACATCCACGATCATGCCGCTGTGTTCCAGCACTGGAATGAACTTGATGGGCGGTATCAGGCCGAAATCCGGATCCTGCCAGCGTATCAGCGCTTCAACGCCGAAAATCCTGCCGTCGGCAACCCGCACCTTGGGTTGATAGTGCAGCCTGAATTGTTCGTCATCCAGCGCCTTGCGCAGTCTGCTTTCCAGCGACAGGCGCTCGCTGGCGCGGTTCGTGATCTGGGTCGTATAGATCACCAGATGTTCTTTCCGGGCCTTGGCATTGTAAAGCGCCGCTTCGGCCATTCTGATCAGATCATCGCTGTCGGAGGCATCCCGCGGATACAGTGTTACGCCGCCACGTGCCGACACATGCAGCGTGTGCCCGTCCAATTCAAAGGATTTGCCGAATATGAAGGTCTCACACCCGGCTACCATCGCCTGAATATCCGGTTCCACTTCGTCCGAGACCAGATAACAGGCAAACTTGCCGCCACCGAAATGGGCGGAAGTTGCTTCCAGATTCGCACCTTTACGGACACGCTGAGCAATTTCCTGCAACAGCTTGTCCCCCGCATGCCGGCCTAACGAATTATTGATGTCGGTCAGGTTCTCGATATCCCACAGCACCACGATGACCGATTCGCCACGGGCCATGCTGACATTCAGCACCTGAACCAGACGTTCACGGAACAGACTGTGATTGGCAAGTGCCGTCAGGGAATCATAGAACGCGAGATAATTGGCCCTGGCTTCGCTTTCCATGTATTCAAGCGCATAGCAGATATCGCCGACAATGTCCCTGAGAATATTCATCTCGTCGCCACGGAATACGTTTGCCTGAAACGAGAACAGGTTCAGCACCCCAACCGGTTTTCCGTTGACGACGAGCGGCATCGCGACCAGCGACTTGAACCCATGCTTGAGCAGTTCTTCGCGCAGATACACGTGGCGGGGATCGGCGGCAATATCGTTGCAGACAATCGCGCGGCGCATCCGCATGGCGAATCCGGTAATACCTCTGCCCACATCTGTACCTTCGCTCACCGACAGATCCAGCGTGCTGAACGGATCGGCCTCGACGCCGGACCAGGCCACCAACCGCAGAGTTTCCTGGTCGGTATCCAGCAGGCTGATGCGCGCCATGTCATAACTGCCTATCTCGACCGCGATGCGACAGATTTCCTGCAGCAGCGGCTGCTGCTCGCGGATACGAATAATCGCCGCATTCGCCTTGCTGGACAATTCATGCGCCCGGCTGATTCGGGCCAGGATATCCTCGTGCCGTCTGCGCTCGGTAATGTCGCGGCTCGCCATCCGGTAGCCGACCACCCGCTCTTCTGCATCACGCAGAGGCGTGGCGCTGCTTTCGACCCAGATCGTTGAGCCATTTTGATGCAGCCACCGGTGTATGCTGCCGCTGCCGCGAGACTCCACACGCCAGAGTGACAGATCGTTCAGAAACGCGGCTCGATCGTCCGGATGGATACTGTCGAATATCGGCTTGCCCGTGATGGCGCTTGCGTCACGTCCCAACAGGATGGCCGCGTAATCACTGCTGAAGCCAATTCTTCCATCCAGATCCACCTCCCATATCCATTCCTTGATCGCGTTCACGATACTGCGCAACTTGCGTTCGCTCTCGATGCGCTGCAATTCCGCATGGCGACGCTCCGCTTTGAGCCGGCGCCGTTCCAATGCGTGCCGGACCGCCTGCGGCAAACGTTTCAGATTGGTCTTGAGCACGTAGTCGGATGCGCCCTGCTTGAGCGCTTCAATGGCACGTTCCTCGCCAATGGTGCCGGACACGAATATGAAAGGAATGTCCGGGGACATTTCACGCACGATCCGGAGCGCACTCATGCCGTCGAATTGCGGCAAAGTGAAATCCGACAGAACGATGTTGGGCTCGAATTCATGCAGCGCTGTCCGCAAACTCGCCTCATCCTGGACAACGCACGTTTGCAGATCAATTCCGGACTGACGAAGTTCGCGCACCGTAAGCTCGACTTCTGTCGCGACGTCCTCTACAACCAGTGCTTTGAGTTCCGTCATCATTCGCTCCACTCTCGTTGTGAACGTTTACCCCGGCACCTTGTTCATGACCAGCCAGTAGATTCCTGCTTTCGCGATTTCCTCGCTGAATTTCTGAAAATCAACCGGCTTCACCAGATAACTGTTCACCCCCAGCGAATAACTCCTGACAATATCGCTCTCTTCCGCGCTCGAGGTCAGCATTACGACCGGGATATTGCGGGTTTGAGGGTTCTGCTTGATCTCCTTCAGGACCTCGATCCCGTCCATCTTCGGCATCTTCAGATCGAGCAGGATGAGGCGCGGACGGTAATCGGCGTGATCGCTGAAGCGGCCGCGACAGAACAGGAAATCGAGCGCTTCCTCGCCGTCCTTGAGCCAGACCAGATTGTTGGCAAGATTGGCCTGTTGCAAACCGCGAATGGTGATCTCGGCATCCTCCTGGCTGTCCTCAACCAGCAGAATTTCAACTTGCTTGAGTTCGCTCATGCTCTCGCCTCGCGTGGCAGGGAAAACCGGAATGTCGCGCCCTGGCCGGGCGTTGCCTCGGCCCAGATACGTCCACCGTGACGCGTCACGATACGTTGCGCGATGGCAAGCCCGACCCCCGTGCCCGGATATTCGGCATCGCTGTGCAGACGCTGAAACACGCCAAACAACTTTCCGTAATATTTCATGTCGAAACCGACACCATTGTCCTGTACAGAATAGATGCATTCTCCGTCGCGCAGTTCGCCCGCCACGGTTACTTCCGGCGCCGGATTCCGGCTGCTGTACTTGAGGGCATTGCCGATCAGATTGCTCCATACCTGGGTCAACATCGCCGGATCGCCGTCGGCGTTGGGCAGGTCACCGAGTGAAAACTGCGTACTTGCATACTCGCTGGCGGTAGTGAGGTCGGAATGCACCTTGCTGACCAGCGCAGCCATGTTCACCTCGCCCTTGCTGACCGGATCGCGTCCTACCCGCGAGAACGCCAGCAAATCGTCGATCAGCGCGCTCATTTTTTCCGAATTCCGCACAATCACGCTGATGATCCGCCGGCCTTCATCGTCGAGTTTTGACCCATATTCGGCATCGAGAATGCGGGCAAACCCGTTGACCGCCCGCAGCGGTGAACGCAAATCGTGCGAAATCGAATAACTGAAACTTTCCAGTTCCTTGTTGGTGGCCTCCAGCACCTGCTTGGCCCGGATCAAATCCTCGTCCATCCGTTCGCGCTCCTGCACTTCGTCCTTGATGCGCAGAAACAGGTACAACTTTATGCCGAACATGGAAACCGCCAGCAGAGCGAACACCGCCACGGTATAAATCGCCGTGACGCGCGCATGCTCGATGCGCTGATTGAGCAGCTGTTTCTCGCTCTGCTCCATGTTTTCGAGCAAACCGTCTATCTGCTGCAGCAGCTGGTAGGTGCCGGCCATTCCGGACAATTCGGCGGCAGCGCCCGCCTGCTGCTGGCGACGCGCGTCAATCATGCGCTGCTGGTTGCGGTGCAGCTGCATGACATGCCCGCGCAGCAGGGCGAGCCGGACCTGTTCGAGCCGGTTGTCGCTGGTAAGCGTGCGGAGAGTGTCGAGTGCGTGATCGGCCTGATCGTGCGCGAGTTTGCGCTGGTCCAGCCGGGCCGGGTTGCCCGTCAGAATGAAAGCGCGGGTATGCAGTTCGGAGGCCTGTACCTGAACGCGTACCGCTTCGACGGTCTGCAGTACGTCGTAAGTGTGAGTGACCCAGCGGGAAGCGGAAACGAATGCGCGAATCGACAATCCGGCGCTCACCGCCATCGCCGCAAGAAGCAGCAGACTCGCAGCAAACCCGGCCAACACCTTTTTTTCTATTGTTGTCAGGCGCATGCCTAATTCCTTCAGGCAGCCTCTGGAAACCAGGATACGGCACATGCAACTGCATGATATTTGACCCGGTGTCCTTCGGCCGCCCTTCATGTCTGCCGGTGCGACAGACCATTCCCTTGAGTAACAGTATGGCCTCGATCCGCTGAGCTTCGGAATTGATAGTTAGGCAAATACTCCCAAGAGTCAATCACGCCGGATTGGCACCCGGCCGATCCGCCGCCAGTACCGACATGGCAGCTGCAGCTTGCCGGAAGCGGCCTCGCCCCGTAGTCTCAACCCGGGTAACGCCGGGTGTCTGTGATGCGGGCCACGAATTGGACTCCGGACTAAATTGCGGGGTGTGCTGTGAACGGGATACTGGAACGGCTGGATCAGACCCGTATCGGCCGCCTGCACCGGCGCTCTGCGTGGGCGGCGGGACTGGGCATCTTCCTGGATGGCTACGATCTGTCGATCATCGCCGTGGCCCTGATTTTGCTCAAACCGGAATGGCAACTGGGGCCGTTCCAGATCGGCTTGCTGGGAGCGGCGGCACTCGCCGGTGCCTTTCTGGGTGGTTTGCTGGGCGGACCGTTGGCGGATCGCTATGGGCGCAAGGCCATCTACCTGCTCGACATCGTAACTTTCCTGATCGCCGCCCTCGCCTCCGGATTTGCCTGGAATGTCACATCGCTGGTGGCGATGCGGTTCGTGCTCGGTGTTGGCGTGGGCGCGGATTATCCCTTGTCCGCGACCTATCTGGTGGAATTCCTGCCACGCGCACACCGTGGCCGGATCAGTATCTGGGTGTTCGCGTTATGGATGGGCGGCGCCGCCGTTTCCAGCGCCGTCGGTCTGTTACTGCTGCCATTCGGCGAACACGCCTGGCGCCTCATGCTGGCTTCCGGTGCCATCCCGGCTTTCGCGGTGCTGTGGTTGCGCAATAACCTGCCGGAATCGCCACGCTGGTATCTGCGTCGCGGCCGTACTGAAGATGCGTTGCAGGTGCTGGCTGAACTCGATCCCTCGCTCACTGCAACCGAACGCCAGGCGCTGCTCGCGGCTGAATCGCAACGCCAGGTGCAGCCGATGGCAGCGTGGCGCAGTCTGTTCAAACCACCGCATCTGCGTCGCACGTTATTTATCTCGCTGCCATGGTTTCTGGTCGACGTCATGAGTTACAGCTTCGGCATCTATGCGCCATTGCTGTTGATGCAACTTGGTCTGAACGGCACAGTCCAATCGGTGATCGGCAACACCGTGCTCGACATCGTGTCGCTGGCGGGCACCGCCCTGCTGGCGTTCACGGTGGATCGCATCGGCCGCCTCAAGGCACAGGTATGGGGCTTTGTCGGCGACGGTATCGGCCTCGCGTTGATCGGCGTGTTTGCATTACGCGGCGAACCACCGCTGGCGATTCTGATTTCAGGTCTGGTGTTCTGGCAGATCGCCAACAGTTATGGCCCCGGCAATACCTGCTGGCTGTTTCCGGTGGAGCTGTTTCCCACCGACCTGCGTGCCTCGGCGCACGGTGTCGCCACGGCGGTGTCGCGTGTCGGTGCACTGACGGCCGTGTTGCTGCTGCCGGCGATACAGAACCGGATCGGCAACGCGGGCCTGATGTTGCTGTTCGCAGTCGTTGCGATTGCAGGCGCGGCACTGTCCGCGTGGCTCGGCGAAGAGACCATGCTGAAGCCGTTACAGCAGGACGAGGTCCCCGACCTCATCTGAATTCTTGACGCTTTAACTCAGGAGAATCGTCATGCCCGCATCTGTGAAATCGATTGGCTTGATCGCGATCGCCCTGCTCGCCTCGGCGGCCCTGCCCCGCGCAGCACTGGCGGATGCGGCAGCGACCAAACCGGTTGCCATCACGCTGCCCGGTGGCGAGCACGGACTCAGTCTCGATGACATGGGAAATGTACCTGCGTTGCGTCGCATCGTGGTGCCTGCCGGCCAGACCGGTGCGCTGGTGCTGATCAATCCCGCTGACAACAGCCTGACATCAATTTCCGGGATCAGTCTACCGGCAGCGAAACCACGTAGTCGCGACGAAGGCACCAGTTCGGCTGTCTACGGCGCCAGACTGCTGTTCGCCAGCGACCACACCAATCAGGCTGCGGTGATCGTCGACCCGTTTCACAAGCGGGTGCTGGCGCGCACGCGGCTGGCCAGCGGCTCGGATTACCTGCGCTTTCTCGCCAGCGTCAATGAACTCTGGGTAACGGAACCGGAAGCCAGCCAGATCCAGGTATTGCGGTTTACCGCCAAACCGAAACCGGCATTGACGCCCGCAACCACCATCGCCATACCCGGCGGGCCGGAGTCACTGGTGTTCGATTCGGAGCGTCACCGCGCCTACGCCAACCTGTGGAAAGACAAAACCGTGGTCATCGATACCGCAACGCACCATGTGGTTGCGGAATGGCCGAACGGCTGTGAAGGTTCACGTGGACTGGCATTGGATGCCGCACACGCTCATCTGTTCGTGGCCTGCAAGGAAGGTGCCATCAGCACACTGTCACTGACCGAAAACGGCAAACAGCTGGCGCACGCGAAAGCCGGTGCCGGGATCGATATCATCAGTTACAGTCCCACACTGCATCATTTGTATGTACCGGGCGCGAAAAGCGCAACCCTGACCATTTTCGATGTCTCGGACTCCGGCACTTTGAAACCGGTTGCCACCTATCCAACTGCCGAACATGCGCACTGCGTAGCCGACGACGACCACGGTCATATCTACGTGTGCAATCCGCGTGGCGGCGGGGTCATCAGCTTCACCGATCCGGCACCGTGACTCACATGCGCGATATCAAACTGACGTCCGTTATCACCTGCCCGCGCTGCGGGCAGGTGCATGAAGAACAGATGCCCACCGACGCCTGCCAGTTTTTCTATGAGTGTTCAGGCTGTCATGCGCTGCTGAAACCGAAACCCGGCGACTGCTGCGTGTTCTGTTCCTACGGCACAGTGCCGTGCCCACCGAAGCAGCTCGGCGATTCGCACTGCTGCTGACTGAATCTGCAGCTAGCGAAAATCGCGCGAATGATGCTGCAGGTGGCCCAGCAGATGATCATGATCGGTCAGCCGGCCGGCGACAATATGCAGTACGCCGTCTTCATGCTGCACGACTCCGTTTACACCAAGCAGCCGTGATCTCAGCAACACCTCGCGCTGGCGCTCCGCCAGCGCCGGCCAGACGATGACATTGACCTGGCCGGTTTCGTCTTCCAGTGTCACAAACGTCACCCCCCTGGCGCTGCCGGGCCGTTGCCGGTGTGTCACCAGTCCCGCGACACGCACCGGCATGCCGTTGCGCAGCTCTGCAAGCGCATCCGCACAACGAATGTGCTCGGCAGACAATCGCGATCGCAACAATGCAAGCGGATGGCGCCCAAGCGTGACGCCGGTGCTGGCGTAATCGGCGACAAGATCGCTGCCCTCGCCGGGTGCCGCAAGCAGCGGCACAGCCTCGGACACTGGCATTTCGCCAAGCGGCAACGGTGCTTCCACCCCGAGCGCGGCCCATTGCGCGCGATGCCGGTGCCCGGCAAGTCCGGACAATGCGCCGCTGAGCGCGAGCGCCTGCAAGGGACGGCGATCAAGTCCGGCTCGTTGCGCAAGTTCTGCAACGGATGCAAACCTTCCTGCCCGGCGCGCTGCGACGATTCGCTGTCCGGCAGCGGCATTTATGCCGCTTATCATCAGCAAACCAAAGCGGAGCGCCGGTTGCGTCTCGCCTTCACGCGCCTCGAGCGTGCACTCCCAGTCACTCGCATTGATGTCAACCGGCCGCATTTCGACGCCATGTCGGCGCGCATCGGCGACCAGTTGTGCCGGTGCATAAAACCCCATCGGTTGGCTGTTCAGCAAGGCACAGGTGAACGCCGCCGGTTCGTGACATTTGAACCATGCCGATGCATACGCGAGCAAGGCGAAACTCGCGGAATGCGATTCCGGAAAACCGTATTCGCCAAACCCTTTAATCTGCCGGAAAATCTGCTGGGCAAATTCATCCGAATAGCCGCGTGCGCGCATACCCTCGGTAAGTTTGCGCTCGAACGGTTCCAGCCCGCCCTTGCGATGCCACGCCGCCATCGCGCGCCGCAACTTATCCGCCTCACCGGGCGTGAAGCCGGCGGCAACTACTGCGAGCTGCATTACCTGTTCCTGGAAAATCGGCACGCCCAGGGTACGTTCCAGCACCTGCTTTACCTGTTCGCTTGGATACGTCACCGGCTGTTTGCCGGCGCGCCGCGCCAGATACGGATGCACCATGTCACCCTGAATCGGACCGGGTCGAACGATGGCCACTTCAATGACAAGATCGTAAAAACATCGAGGCTGCAAACGCGGCAGCATCGACATCTGGGCACGCGATTCGATCTGGAATACCCCGATGGTATCGGCTTTGCGGATCATGCGGTACACCTCCGGACCCTCTTTCGGCACATCAGCCAGTGACCAGTTGCGGTCACGCAATGCATTGACCAGAGTCAGGCTGCGACGCAACGCTGTCAGCATGCCAAGCGCAAGCACATCCACTTTCAACAATCCGATGGCATCGAGATCATCCTTATCCCACTGGATGACGGTGCGTTCCGGCATCGCGGCGTTTTCCACCGGCACCATTTCGCATAATGGTCCGCGCGACAATACGAATCCGCCGACGTGCTGGGAAAGATGCCGCGGAAATCCAAGCAGCATGTTTACCAGTTCCATCAAACGCCGGATCACCGGGCTGTCCGGATCGAGCCCGGCCTCTCGAATGCGCGCCGCGTTCGCCTCGCTGTCATCCCACCACTGAAACGCACCGGCGAGGCGATCGACCTGCAACAGGTTCAGACCCAGCGCCTTGCCGACATCGCGCACCGCGCTGCGCGGCCGGTAAGTGATCAGCGTCGCAGCCAAGGCGGCCCGCTCACGGCCATATTTTGAATACAGATACTGAATCACTTCCTCGCGCCGCTCATGTTCGAAATCGACGTCGATATCCGGCGGTTCGCACCGTTCACGGGAAATAAAACGCTCAAACAGCAAA
>DASUXE010000213.1:0-3327 GCA_036378075.1 Gammaproteobacteria bacterium | reverse complement strand
TAAATCCAGAGCACCCCGCTCAGGAGGCTGGAAGTGAAATGCCCGCCGGGTGCCGACCATGACACATTCGGAAAGAAATCACGGTAATGGCCGTTGTAGATGTCGCCCAATTCGCTGCTGAAGCCGAACACCAGGGGTTTGGAACTCGGCGTGCTCATGTTGAGGTGGCTGGCGACGAAATGATAACTGCCCGTCGGAATGATGACGTTGGGAATGATCTCGTAGTCGGAGCTGAGTACCTCATGATTCACGCCAATGCGCAGGTTCCATTGCCAACCGGTCTGGGTCACGAAATCGAGCGGATGAAATCCCCAGTCCTCACTCTGCACGCGATTCTGAAGGTCAGTCACGTAATACCAGTTGGCATCGAAGAAAAACTTGCGCACCCAGGAAAATGCGCTGTCGTCTGAAGGACGTGGTTTATAAGTGATATCCCAGGACGTTTGTTTGGTTCCCGGTCGTTGGATAAACCCCAGCGCCGGATCCAGCGCATCGCCGTAGAAGTTGTAGTTCAAATCCGCGTACCAGAGATCGTTGGGATATTCGACATCGAATCCGTAGCCATTCGGCGTTCCTGACGGCAGCGAACTTCCCGACGAGCGTGCGCCCCAGGCTGCGACATTCACGTTCTTGTCGCCGTTGAAGCTTGAGGTGCTCCAGGTGCTGTCGAAACTGGTCAGCGTATTGTCGGACACGCCGAGCGGATCACCGTGGGTTACCAGGGTGCCGAGTCGCCATTGATCATTCACGTTATAGACCGCGCGACCGGCAAACAGGTTGCTCGAGTCTGAATTCGCGGTACCCGCCATCTGCGTGTCAAGCAGTCCCAGGGTAAAACCGTCGGTGTGACCGAGCAGCTTGACGCCCTCGTCGAGCGGCACCGTTTCACCGCCAACCAGACCGATGCTGCGCGAGTAGAACGGTATGAAACTCTGTCCCAGATTGTGGCTGAAGGTGAAGATGTTGGCGCCTTCCAGGAAGAAGGCTCGCGTTTCGGGAATGGACTGTGGATATGGAGATGCGCTGATTTGCAGGCTGTTAGCCTGCGATTCCGAAAAATCGGTGTGATAGGTGAAACGCCCCGCAAGCTCTGGCGTGAAATTGTACTTGAGATCGAAGCCGGTCCAGCTCGCGGTATCGTGGCGACCGTCGTTGTATTCGGTAACCATATACGGATCGAATTCGAGGCCGTTGCCCTGCGACAAACCTTGCACGCCTTTGAGCGCCCCTTCCCACTGCAGATTGGTGGGTGAAGCATTGAGATTGATACCGGACCAGGCGAGCGTCAACTGGTCGCGTGGCACGTAGCGGCTGAGATTCAGACCCCAAATTGCGTTCTGATTGTTGAATTGCAGACTCTGGGTGTCGATACGGATTTCAGCGCTCCAACCCGTAGCGGTGCGTTGCACGGCGGCTCGCCAGTAACCATTCCAACTGTAATCCACGTCGGGCGTATTGCTGTTGGAGTCGTGATAGCCGGGCGAGATAAGGCCGTCCGCAATTGCACCACCGGCATTGAGCTGAAAAACGTAAGCCAGTTTTTTCTGGCCGAAAGTATCCAGCACGATCATGATGTTGTCGTCGCTGGATTGATCGGCATCGCGTTGCAGGGTGTGTATTTCGATGTCGGCCGGTTTCGGATCAGCGCAATTGATGCCGATATAGAGATGGCGTTTTCCACGCAGAATACGCACCGTAGTCGCGAACGCGGTCGGCTGACCGGGGTGCGGATTCTGCTGCGTCAAGGTCAGCACTGGGGCGTTGTGCCAGGCGGGCTCGTCGAGTTTGCCGTCCAGCACGATCTCACCATGCCTGACCCCGGCTGCAGTGACAGGACCACGGGTGGGTGCCGGCGCGGCGCGTAGCGCGCCAGGCAGCAGTAGCGCAGCGGTTATCAGGGACAAAGCAGGTCTGTTGAGGCTGAACATGGTGTTCCTCAGGGTGGAGTCACTAATCAGATGCCGGAAGCGCGTCGCGGGTTTAGAGCCGCAGTGCACCAAGCGTTATCAGGGTGGAGAGTTGCAGTGCGGAAAATTCAGTGACATGTGTGCCGTCTCCGGTTCGGATCAGTTGTCAGCGCAAGTCGGCAAAGTCACGCCGGATGGCGCCGTACCCGAAAATTTTTCCGGGGTTACGCCGTTTACGGCGTGGATGACCGCGCTGTCGCTCACGTAAAGTTTGCCGGGCCGCTCGAAGGTAATGGGGCCGTCGACGATTGCATGCGGACCGATAATCATGACCGGCTCATGCAGCTCATCGGATGAACTGAATTTCGGTTTCTTGGCAATCACACTGCCTTTTATCGCGCTGCCGGTCTTGACCAGCACGGTGCCATTCACGAATCTCAGATCGCCGCCGGCCTGGACGGCGCAGAGGGCAATATTTCCGTTCACATCGGTAACGTCGCCCTGAATATGCACACCGTTTCCGGTCTGGATATCGCCATTTACCGAGGTGACATTGCCGTTTGCAGTGGCATGCTGTCCAAGCCGGATACCGCCGTTGACGTTAGTCAATTCGCCGGTCTGGGCATCGTGATCGACACTGATATCGCCATTCACGGTTGTCAGCTTGCCGACATGCGCACCGGTTGCAGCATGCACGTCGCCATTTATGGTGCTCATGTCTCCATCCACCACCGCACCGCTGCCAATGCTGATATCACCATTGATCGTGCCCTTGCCGTGGCTCCAGTGGGCATTGTCCGGAACCGAGATGCTCCGGGTGATGTCGCAACCTGCAAGCAAACAAGTGCTCAGTAACACGCTGATGGCAAGTCCCGGATGCAGTCCTTTCATTTGGTCAATCCTTCTTGTTCGAGATCATTTATTTCAGCGTGACATCGCCGCTGCCGGTATGAATCCTGCCGACTGCCCTGGCGGCACCGATATCGCCGCTGAAGCTGTCGTCACTGGTGGTGACATTGTTGACGCCGGACCAGTGCATGTTGATATCGCCGCTGCCGGTGGTGATGTCGAGATGCACCGCCGGCGGCTGACTGGTGGACAGGACGATGTCGCCGCTGCCGGCGCGCAGATCAAAGCCGTCCATGCCGGATAGATCACCCGACAGGGTGATATCGCCAGAGCCGGTGCTGACCGCAGTGGCGCCACGCGCCTTGATGCCGGAGAGATGAATGTCACCCGAACCGGCGCGCATGTTGAGCGAACCGGTAAGGTCATTCAATACCACGTCACCGGAACCGGTCACGGTTTCCAGAGTGTCGCCGCTGACCGTGCCGCCGCTGATGTCGCCGGAACCGGTATGGATATTCATGTTGCCTTTCACGCGTGCAACCTTGACGTCACCTGAACCGGTGCGTACCAC
>DASUXE010000212.1:0-4956 GCA_036378075.1 Gammaproteobacteria bacterium | reverse complement strand
GCGGTTGCCAGTGCGGCACACTGGTTTGACGCGCCCTTGCAATCGACAACTGGCCGGCCGGCGCATCTTCATTTATCGCTGACCCGGCTGCGATATAGGCTCCCGCGCCGATTCTGATCGGTGCGATCAGGGTACTGTCGGAACCGATGAAGGCATCGTCGCCGATAATGGTGGTGTGTTTGTGCACACCGTCGTAATTGCAGGTAATGACGCCGGCACTGACATTGACGCGCTCGCCGATCTGAGCGTCGCCCACATAGGCCAGATGATTGGCCTTGCTGCCGCGTCCCAGCTTGCTCTTTTTGATCTCGACGAAATTGCCGACATGGGTTTCGTCCGCGAGGTCTGATTCCGGGCGAATGCGCGCGAACGGCCCGATGCGTACACGGGCACCGATCCGGGCGCCATCCAGCACGGAATAGGCCAGCACCTCGGTATCGTCACCGATGTCGCAATCACGTATCACGACACCCGGGCCGAGATGCACGCGATTACCCAGTTTGACCCGGCCCTCGAACAGGCAGTTGATATCGATACTCACGTCCCTGCCGCAATCCAGCGTGCCGCGCACATCGATGCGCAATGGATCCCGCAAGGTGACGCCCTGCTGCATCAGCACGTCTGCGTTTCTCGCACGCAAGGTTTGTTCCGCCGCGGCCAGTTGTGCCCGGTCGTTGACGCCGGCCACTTCGCTTTCTTCGGCCGCTACAGTCGCTTCCACAGCGACTCCGTCGACTACCGCCATCGCGATGACATCGGTCAGGTAATATTCCTGTTGCGCATTGTGGTTGCCGACCTTCTCCAGCCAGCCGCGCAACTTGCCTGCAGCGCACGCCATCAAACCGGTATTGATCTCGTTGATGTTCCGTTCCGATGCAGTCGCGTCCTTGTGTTCGACAATACGCTGAACCTGCCCGCTTTGGTTGCGGACGACTCGTCCGTAGCCGGTTGGATCCGAAAGTTTTGCACTCAACATCGCGAGTGCACCGCGCGCCGCACTCGCGACCAGGCTTTGCAAGGTGTCGGGACGCACCAGCGGAACGTCGCCGTAAAGGATCAGCACATCGTGCGAGTCAGGAATCGCTGGCAGCGCCTGCATGACGGCATGACCGGTGCCGAGTTGCTGCGCCTGCAGCACCCAGCGAACCTCAAGATGAGCGAGTGCCGCGGGCACACGCTCGCCGCCGTGTCCATACACCACATGAATCGCCTCGGGCTTGAGGCTGGCGGCGCTGCTCACCACGTGTTCAAGCAGGGTTGTACCGCCCAGCGGCTGCAGCACCTTGGGCAGATCGGAACGCATGCGCTTGCCCTGGCCGGCGGCCAGAATGATGACGCTCAATGGCATGCGGTACCCCGAATTCCGTGGGAAAGGCTGTATATCATAAGGGAAAATTGCGATCGAAAAGCGCGTCTCACCCGGCCATGGTTTCCTCGGCAACACATTGCCAAGACGAAACGGGCCGGTTTAACCGGCCCGTGCTGCTAGCAGATTATGTATGCAGGATCAGCGGCTAAGCTTCTTGCGGAGCTGCTCCACGGTACGCAACCGCGCGACGGCTTCCACCAGCTCGGCCTGGGCGCGCACCACGTCGATGTCTTCCGAGCGATTGGCCAGTGCCTCTTCGGCGCGGCGTTTGGCTTCCTGGGCTTCAGCTTCATCGATGTCCTTGGCGCGCAACGCGGTGTCGGACAATACCGTGACCACATGCGGCTGGATTTCGAGAATCCCGCCGGACACGTAGAACACCGACTCTTCGTCGCCGGTCTTTACCCGCACCGTCCCGGGCTTGAGGCGGGTCAGCAGCGGCGCGTGCCGCGGCGTGATGCCGAGCTCGCCCATTTCCGCTGGCGCGAACACCATCTCGGCGGTACCCGAGAAAATCTCGTGCTCGGCACTGACGATGTCGACGTGAAATGTCATGGCCATGTACTTCGCTCGCTGAAATTAAAGCGTCTTGGCTTTCTCGACCGCTTCCTCGATCGAACCCACCATGTAGAAGGCCTGTTCCGGAAGCTGATCGTATTCGCCCGCCACGATGCCCTTGAAGCCGCGTACCGTGTCCTTGAGCGACACGTACTTGCCCTTGGCGCCGGTGAACACTTCGGCGACGGTGAACGGCTGCGACAGGAAGCGCTGAATCTTGCGTGCGCGCTGCACCACCAGCTTGTCTTCTTCCGAGAGTTCGTCCATGCCGAGAATCGCGATGATGTCCTTCAGTTCCTTGTAGCGCTGCAACACGGCCTGCACGCTGCGGGCGGTGTCGTAGTGTTCCTGGCCGATCACGTTCGGATCGAGCTGGCGCGACGTGGAATCGAGCGGATCGACCGCCGGATAAATACCCAGCGACGCGATGTCACGCGACAACACCACGGTCGCATCCAAATGCGCGAAGGTGGTGGCCGGCGACGGGTCCGTCAAGTCGTCTGCGGGCACGTACACGGCCTGGATCGAGGTGATCGAACCGGTCTTGGTCGAGGTAATGCGCTCCTGCAGCACGCCCATTTCCTCGGCCAGGGTCGGCTGATAACCCACCGCCGACGGCATGCGGCCGAGCAGTGCCGACACTTCGGTGCCGGCCAGGGTATAACGGTAGATGTTGTCGATGAACAGCAGCACGTCGCGGCCTTCATCGCGGAAGTACTCGGCCATGGTCAGGCCGGTCAGCGCCACGCGCAGACGGTTGCCCGGCGGCTCGTTCATCTGGCCGTACACCATCGCCACTTTCGACTCTTCGAGCTTGTCGAGGCGGATGACCTTGGCTTCCGACATTTCATGATAGAAGTCGTTACCTTCACGGGTACGCTCGCCGACGCCCGCGAACACCGACAGACCCGAGTGCTCGGTCGCGATGTTGTTGATGAGTTCCAGCATGTTCACGGTCTTGCCCACGCCGGCACCGCCGAACAGACCGACCTTGCCACCCTTCGCGAACGGGCACAGCAAATCGATAACCTTGATGCCGGTTTCCAGCAATTCGGTGGAACTGGACTGTTCTTCGTACGACGGTGCGTCGCGGTGAATCGCCCAACGCTTGTCGGACTTCACGGCGCCGAGCTCGTCGATCGGCTCGCCCAGCACGTTCATGATGCGGCCCAGGGTGCCCTGACCGACCGGCACCGAAATCGGTGCGCCGGTGTTCTTCACGTTCAGGCCGCGCTTCAGACCTTCCGAGGCGCCCATGGCAATGGTACGCACCACGCCGTCGCCCAGCTGCTGCTGCACTTCCAGCGTCAGGCTGCCGTCTTCCAGCACCAGTGCGTCATACACCTTCGGGATCGCATCACGCGGAAATTCCACGTCTACGACCGCGCCGATTACCTGTACTACTTTTCCGGAACTCATGATTGATTCCTCAAATGCTCAAACTGTTTTCAAATGTCGTTTTGCCGTCTCAGACCGCGGCCGCGCCGCTGACAATTTCCGACAATTCCTTGGTAATGCCGGCCTGACGTGCCTTGTTGTAGGCCAGCTGCAATTCATTGATGATGTCGCCCGCGTTATCAGAGGCGGATTTCATCGCCACCATGCGCGCGGCCTGCTCGCACGCCGCGTTTTCTGCGACACCCTGGTACACCTGTGATTCCACGTAACGCGTCAGCACGCTTTCCAGGAGCTCGCGTGCTTCGGGTTCATACAGGTAATCCCAGTGATCCTGCAGTTCGCTGTCATCAATGGGTTCGATCGGCAGCAGCTGCGAAACCGTCGGTTTCTGGCTCATGGTGTTGACGAACACGTTGTTGACCAGCATCAACCGATCAATCTCACCGGCGACGTAAGCATCCAGCATCACCTTGACGGTGCCGATCAGGTTTTCAAGGTGCGGGGTATCCCCGAGCTGCGTGGCCTGCGCCACCACCTTGCCGCCGAATCGTTTGAAGAACGACACCGCCTTGTTGCCGAAAATGCAGAACGTCACCTCGGCGCCCTTGTTACGCCATTCGCGCACTGCTGCGACCGTGGCCTTGAACAGATTGACGTTCAAACCACCACACATGCCGCGATCGGTGGAAATCACAATAATGCCGACGCGTTTGACGTCGCGCTCCACCATGAACGGGTGACGGTACTCGGGGTTGGCCTTGGCCAGGTGCCCGATCACCTTGCGGATCTTTTCGGAATACGGACGCGACGCCGCCATGCGCGTCTGCACCTTGCGCATCTTGCTCGCCGCAACCATTTCCATGGCCTTGGTGATTTTCTGGGTGCTCCGGATGCTCTTGATCTGCGTCCGGATTTCCTTGGAACTTGCCATCGTTACGCCCCGTGGTTACCAGGCCTGCGTCTTCTTGAACTCTTCCACGGCCTTCTTCAGGCCGGCTTCGATATCCTTGTCGAAATCGCCGCTGACGTTGATCTTGTCGCGCAGATCCTTGAAGTGGGTCTGGAAATAGCTGTGCATGGCGGCTTCGAACGCCACCACTTTCTTCACGTCGATGTCGTCCAGATACCCTTCATTGGCGGCATACAGCGACAGCGCCATGTCGGCAATCGACAGCGGCGAGTACTGTTTCTGCTTCATCAGTTCGGTGACACGCTGACCGCGATCCAGCTGCTTGCGGGTGGCTTCATCGAGATCCGACGCGAACTGCGCGAAGGCCGCCAGTTCGCGGAACTGTGCCAGCGCCAGTCGCACGCCACCGCCGAGCTTCTTGATGATCTTGGTCTGCGCTGCACCACCCACGCGCGATACGGAAATACCGGCGTTGATGGCGGGGCGGATACCGGAGTTGAACAGATCGGTTTCCAGGAAGATCTGGCCGTCGGTAATCGAAATCACGTTGGTGGGCACGAACGCCGACACGTCGCCGGCCTGGGTCTCGATGATCGGCAGCGCGGTCAGCGAGCCGGTCTTGCCTTTCACTTCCCCGTTGGTGAACTTCTCCACGTACTCGGCGTTCACGCGCGCGGCGCGCTCGAGGAGGCGCGAGTGCAGGTAGAACACGTCGCCCGGG
>DASUXE010000211.1:0-7393 GCA_036378075.1 Gammaproteobacteria bacterium | reverse complement strand
GGTGCCACGGCCGGCGCATTCCACCCGCCCATCGCCGAGTCCACCTTGAATTCGACCCTGGATTTGTAAGGAGGGTTCTTTTCCAGCAACCGCTTCACTTCCGCGCCTGCTTTGCGCGCGTCGGCAGTCGGTGGCACACGGAAAGAGAGTTTCAGTGTGGTGGCGGGGCGCAACACGTTACCGGCATTACCCAGTGCGGGGAGGCCATCGGCGCCGGTCACCGAGAGCGTGGGGCCCCAGGTGTTGTTGATCAGCAATGTAGCCGGGTCGAGTGACAGCGGCTGCATGCCTTTCACAAACGGGAATTTGCTGTACACGGTTTTCCCCAGCACATTGGCGGCGCGACGAATCTGGCTGCGACGTTGTGCCGGGATGACGGGTTTCAGGCATTTAACCTTGCTGGCACCGGTAAGCGAATTCTCCAGCCGGTCGAGCAGTATTCGCACTACACGGAAACTGGATGGCACAATGCCACTGGCCGCGCCGGAATGCACGCCTTCGGTCAGTACGTTGACGCTGAGTGTGCCTACCAGGTTGCCGCGCAGCGACGTGGTGGTCCACAGCTGATCGTAATTGCCGCATTCGGCATCAAGGCACACGACCAGGCTGACGTTGCCGAGCCGTTTACCCAGTTGTTCGATGTGGTACGGCAAATCAAAGCTGCCGCTTTCCTCGCAGCATTCGATGACCAGCACGCAACGCGCATGCGGAATACCCTGTTCCTGCAGCGCGCGAATTGCGGTGAGAGAAGAAAACACCGCGTAACCGTCATCCGCACCGCCGCGGCCGTAAAGCTTGTCGCCACGCCGCACCGGCGTCCATGGGTCCAGACCTTCTTGCCAGCCGGTGAACTCGGGTTGCTTGTCCAGATGACCATACAGAAGAACCGTATCGCTGCCTGCGCCATCGATTTCGATGAACAGGAGCGGCGTACGATCCTTGATTCGCATGATTTCGAGCTTCATCCCCTTGACCGGTTGCCGGCGGCACCAGTCGGCAGCCAGTTGTATCGCTTTTTCCATGTATCCGTGCTGCTGCCATTCGGAATCGAAGATCACCGACTTGTTGGGGATTCGGATGTATTCCTGCAGCGCGGGCAGGATCGAATCATCCCAGGTCTGGTCAACGAAGCGACGGATCTTCTTGATGTCCATGGATTCTCCGGTGAAGCTGAAGAGGAGGGAGGAACGGCATTTTACTCCATGCACGCGTCAGGTCGAAGCCCGAAAAAGCGTATGGCATTGGCAGTGGTTTCCGCCGCCAGTTGCGCAGCAGAACGTCCGGTGCTGGCGGCGACGGCTTGCAGGATATGGGGAAGGTAGGCGGGCTCATTGCGCCGGTCCTTTGGCGCCGGTTTCATATCACGCGGCAGCAGGTAGGGTGCATCGGTTTCCAGCATCAGCCGGTCGGATGGAATCAGCTTCACCAATTCACGCAGGTGCAGACCGCGGCGCTCATCACATAACCAGCCGGTGATACCTATATACAGTCCCATGTCGAGGTAGTCACGCACTTCCTCGTCTTCACCCGTGAAACAATGCACCACACCCGCATTGATCCGGTCCGCGTAGCGACGGAGTACCGGCATGAAATCCGCATGTGCGTCGCGCTGATGCATGAAGACCGGTTTGGCGGTTTCGACCGCCAGGTCAAGCTGGGACTCGAAGGCGCGCAGCTGGTCAGCATGCGGCGAGAAATTCCTGAAGTAATCCAGCCCGCACTCGCCGACCGCGACAGTTTCCGGGTGCGTCAGCAATGCCCGCAACTGTTGCGGAGCACGGTTCGGATCGTAGTCGCGTGCATGATGGGGATGGGTGCCCGCGGTACAGGACAGTACCCCCGGATATTTGTGACAAAGTTCCAGCGCCTGAGTACTGGATTCGATATCGGCGCCGGTTACCACCATGTGACAGACACCCGCCGCCAGTGCCCGAGCAATCACCTCCGCACGGTCATGGTCGAAGCTGTCATGGGTCAGGTTGGCTCCGATGTCTATGAGATGCAGGCTCATGGCGTAGTGACAAGCGTCATGTTCAGGGGGTGACACACGGCCGCTGAAGGCCGCCGTGAAAGCGGGTTAATATAGCGCACGTCGCGATGCGAGTCGCCTGTTTTGCACTATTTAACGGAGACAGCATGCCCCTGGATCATGAAGCACTGAACGCCTTGCGCATGGATCGCGCTGCCGATGACGCGCATCTGAAGCGACGCAGCCGTCCGTTGATTCTGGGTGCACTGATCGTCTTCGCGATCATCATCGCAGTTGCCCTGTTTATCTGGTTAAAGCCCTCAACGATTGGTGTGACCACCGCATCAGCCGAACTGGTGCAGGATCAATCCGATACAGGTGCGCGAGTATTGAATGCGGCCGGTTATGTTGTCCCGCGCCTGCAGGCCGTGGTTTCGTCCAAGATTACCGGCAAAGTCAGGCAGGTGCTGATCGAAGAAGGTATGCACGTCAAGGCCGGACAGATACTCGCACGACTGGACGATTCCACGGCATTGGATCAGGTGAACGTCGCCAGCAGTCAATTGGCGGCGGCCCAGGCCCTGGCAGCACAAAGCGAAGTTGAACATGACAATTCAGTGCGCGACCTTGAGCGCACCCGGACCCTGTTTGCCCGTCAGTTGATCAGCCAGTCGGCCATGGATGCCGCCACGACCCGGGAAGCCAGTCTCAAGGCCGCCATGGATAGCGCGCGGGAACAGGTCGGCGTCGCGCGCAACAATCTGGCGCTTGACCGCCAGTTACTCGATGACACCGTTATCCGTGCCCCGTTTGCCGGTGTGGTGGTCTCGAAAGATGCACAGCCCGGCGAGATGATTTCGCCGATGTCGGCAGGCGGTGGTTTCACGCGTACTGGCATCTGCACCATCGTGGATATGAGTTCTTTGGAAATCGATGTCGATGTGAATGAAGCTTATATCCAACGGGTGCATGATGGGCAAAAGGTCGATGCGGTGCTGGATGCCTATCCGGATTGGCATATCCCGGCACATGTGATCAGCATCATTCCGACCGCAGATCGGGACAAGGCCACGGTCAAGGTTCGCATCGGCTTCGACAAACTCGACCCGCGTCTTTTACCGCAAATGGCGGTGCAGGTCTGGTTCCTTGGTGACGAGGAAGGTGCCTCGCAGAGCGCGCATGCGCGGGTCCTGATTCCACAGGCTGCACTGCATCGCGACGGTAATACCCCATATGTGTTTGTGAATAACAACGGCCGTGCCGAGCGCCGCGCCGTCAAACCCGGCGCAACCGAAGGCGATAAGCTGGAAGTGCTGGCGGGCCTCAATGGCGGCGAACAGGTGATCCTGACGTCGGACAAACCGCTTGCCGACGGCCTGCGTGTCAAGGCAAAACCTTCAAACTAGAGCGAACTGCTGCGAGGAAAACATGAGCGTACCGAATCCAGTCGCGTCGCAAACCAGCCAGATAGATCATCCGTTGGTAGCGCTGCAGGACATCACCAAACAATATCGTCGTGGCGGTGAGACCGTGCAGGTGCTGGAACACCTGAGCCTCGATATTCCAAAGGGCGATTTCCTTGCACTGATGGGCCCCTCCGGCTCCGGCAAGACCACGCTGCTGAATCTGCTGGGTGGCATCGACCGGCCGACTTCCGGCAGCATTCATATCAACGGCACGGACATTGCGGGGTTCAGTGAATCGCAGTTGGCACACTGGCGCGCGAGAAACGTCGGCTTCGTGTTTCAGCTTTATCACCTGCTGCCGGTGCTGTCCGCGGAGCGTAACGTTGAATTGCCGTTATTACTGACGGGATTGTCGGTCAGTGAACGCAGGAAGCGGGTGAAGGCAGCGCTCTCGCTTACCGGCATTTCGGACCGGGCGCAGCACAAACCTTCGGAATTGTCAGGTGGTCAGGAACAACGCGTTGGCATTGCACGCGCCATTGTGGGTGACCCCATGTTGCTGCTATGCGACGAACCGACCGGCGATCTGGATCGCAAGTCGGGTGACGAGATCCTGGACTTGTTGCAGGCACTCAACCGCCAGCAGGGCAAGACGATCATCATGGTCACCCACGATCCGCATGCCGCTGCACGCGCGCGGCGCATTCTCTACATGAACAAGGGCAGGCTGGCCACGGAGCCTGAAAAATGAGATTCCTCCCCCTGATCTGGGCGAATCTGATGCGCCGCAAAGCGCGCACCCTGTTCACGCTGCTGTCGGTACTGGTGGCGTTCGTGCTGTTCGGCGTGCTGGGCGCGGTGCGACAGGCATTCACGGGCGGTGTACAACTGGCCGGCGCTGACAGGTTGGTGACGATGAACCGAATCGGTCTGATCCAGTCCATGCCGATCAATTACGCGGATCGCATTGCCAGCGTCCCCGGTGTCGCGGAAGTCAGCTGGCAGGAGTGGGTGGGTGCCTATTTTCAGGATCCGCGCCAGCCGATCACGGCGTTTGCAGTGGATGCGAAGTCGTATCTGGATGTGCATCAGGATATGCATATCCCGGTGGAGCAGCGGCAGAAATGGTTGAGCGATCGTACCGGTGTGATGATTGGAGCCGCGGTGGCGAGAAAATATGGCTGGAAAGTGGGCGATCATTTTCCCCTGCGTTCCAATATATGGCGGGACAAGAAAGGCAACAGCACCTGGGACGTCAATGTCGATGGCATATACACCGGCACCCAGGAAGACATGCTGTTGATGCATTACAAGTATCTCGACGATACACGTGCGTTTCGCAACAACCAGGTTGGTATGTTCATTCTCAAGATTGCGGACCCGGATCATGCCGGTCAGATCGCCGAGCAGGTCGATCAATTGTTCACAAATTCGGATGCCGAGACGAAGACCTCGACAGAAAAGGCGTTTCTGCAGGGTTTCGCCGCGCAGCTGGGTAATATCGGCGACATTCTGACCGGTATCGTGGCGGCGGTGCTGTTCAGCATGCTTCTCGTCACAGCAAATACCATGGCGCAATCGATTCGCGAACGAACTGATGAACTGGCGGTGCTCAAGGCATTGGGCTTCACACACGCAAGTATTGCGCTGATGGTATTGACAGAATCGCTGCTGGTGACGTTCCTGGGCGGTGTTCTGGGTTTGGGGTTGGCGTATTTCGCCGCCAGAGGCATCGGCTCTCAATTGCAGTTTCTGCCGGATTTCCGGCTGCCGGTTTCCAGCGTGGTCAGTGGCGTGTTCTACATGGCCCTGCTTGGCTTGCTTGCCGGCTTGCTGCCTGCCGCCAAGGCCATGCGTCTGCAGGTGGCAACTGCTTTGAGGAGAGCATGAGATGAATCCGATCCACTGGCTTTATCAGCTTGCAGTCGTGTGTGTATTGAATCTGAAGAACCTCCGGTACCGGCTTGATTCTTCCCTGGTTGCAATTATCGGATTTACCGGCGTGATAATGGTGTTTGTGGCGGTGTTCGCGATTCGTGATGGATTCGATGCCACGCTGCGTGAAACCGGATCCCCTGATGTTGCGATCGTGATGCGCGGCGGGGCCGGAGCCGAAGTCAACAGCGTTCTCAGCGGCAACGACGCCAAACTGGTGGCGCAGGCGCCCGGCATCAGTTCCGGCACCAATGGTCCTTTGGCCTCAATGCAGCTGCTGGTGCAACTCAGCCTGCCCAAGATCTCGACCGGTCTCGACAACAACGTACCGTTTCGCGGGATAGACGCCAACGGATTCCTGGTCCATGACAAGGTCCACATCATTGCAGGACGGTCCTTCAAACCCGGATTGAACGAGGTGATTGTCGGAGTACGCGCATCGCATGAATACAAGGGGCTCACGCTCGGCAGTGTCATTCATTCGGGTCCCTATAAATGGAATGTGGTCGGGATTTTCGACGACGGAGGCATGTATTCCTCGGAAGTATGGGGTGATCTCAGTGTGCTGCAGGCGGCCTACAGGCGTGGTAGCTCAATAGAATCCGTGTATGCAAAGCTCGCTTCACCGACAGCGTTTCAGGCTTTCAAGGATGAACTCACCACCAATCCACAACTGAGCGTGAGCGTGGAACGGGAAACCGATTTTTACGCCGAGCAGTCGAAAAACATGAACAACTTCATCACCGGGGCCGGCGCTCTGATCGCTTTTCTCATGGGCATCGGGGCGATCTTCGGAGCGGTCAATACCATGTATAACTCGGTGTCGAGCCGCGCTGCCGAAATTGCCACATTGCGGGCCATCGGTTTCGGTCGTTCTCCGGTCTTGTTGTCAGTGCTTGTGGAAGGCATGTTGCTGGGGCTGGTTGGCGGGGTCGTTGGTGGTGGACTGGCTTACGTGCTGTTCAATGGCATTGAAACCAGCACCATGGGTGCAAATTTCGCTCAGATTGCATTCCAATTCAGGGTAACTTCGCACCTGCTCGTGTTGAGTACGTTGTATGCGTTGCTGATGGGGTTGCTGGGTGGCTTGTTGCCCGGCGTGCGCGCCATCCGCATGCCGATCGCAGCAAGTCTGCGTCAGCTGTAATGTTTCAGCCCGGCTCGGCTAAAGGCTGCTGACGGTAGAATCGTGCCAGCTGTAAATACAGCTCTGGGAGATGCAATCTCAGTATCGACGGCTGTTCGAAAAACGTCTCACTCGTGACCGCGAAGAATTCGGCGGGATTCTGCAGGCCGTAAGCATCAATCGGCAGTTCACGGCCAGCGCGCCATGCGGACTGCAGATGCTGCCATGCACCGGTGAAGGCATGTGACCAGGCGGCCTGCCGCATGCCCGGATGCAACGGCGGATAGCCATTTGCTTCGCCATTCAGCATATCGAGTTTATGCGCCATTTCGTGAATCACCACGTTGTGGCCGGGCCGCTGACCCGCGCTCAGGGTTTCCTGCCATGACAGGATAACCGGTCCCCGGTCCCAAGCCTCGCCAGCCAGTGCCTGCCGGTTTTGATGGACCACACCGGCGTGATCAACATGCTGCCGTGGTGGCACAAACAGGTCAGGATAGACAATCACCGAGTGCCAGTCGCGGTACCAGCGCATGCCCAGTTTCAGAATCGGAACACAGGCATGCGTTGCAAGCAGAGTGCGGTCGGTTCGTGAAAGCGTCAGGGAGTGCACCGGCTCGATGGCTTTTTCATGCAGGAACAAGGTGACCAGTACGCGCAGATGGGCCTGATCGGAAGCGTTGAGGCGCCGTGCTGGTGCACAACCTGCCAACGCACGTTGCCAGTCCGGCTCTGAGACAGGAAAGCGAGTCAGAATTCGCCGTTCCCGCCACGTCTTGAAATATCGCATCATGTACAACCTGAACACCCGTAGCAGTTTGTCGGATATGTGGGTTGTTTCAGCGGAGACAAGGTGCGAGGATCAGTTGGCTTTCCATTTGAACCCGGCTGCGCCGAGTGTCAAAAACAAGACAGTCATTGCGGCAAGTGCCAGCAGGTGCGGCCAGATTCCAATAA
>DASUXE010000210.1:0-3681 GCA_036378075.1 Gammaproteobacteria bacterium | reverse complement strand
GCCCCGGAACCGCTGACGATCCCGTCACACATTCTAACGCGAACGCACTTGCGTTCTGATTTGTCTGCACTGCTATTGAACCGTCCCGGACGTCAACGACTGCCGGCGGCGTAACAGCGAATTTCTCAGGGCCCATTCCGTTTCGGGGCTCACGTCTGCCAGGAATTTCACTTCCTCCGCGACCTGCACTGCCACCGGGATGCCGTCGCGATACAGCACCCGGTTCTCTCCCTGCACCGGCACCCGCTGCCCCGGTGTGATGAGGCCGGTGAGATTCAGGACATCCGCCGCGGACACGGCCACCAGCGTACCGGCGTGCGATTGCTTGCGGATTGCACGTAACGCGCCCACGGCATCCGGCAAGGCAAACTGCTCGCCGGCGAAACCGTCCACGAAGCGGCCGCCACGGACTTCGCCGCGTGCCTCGAGCCTCCTATATATATAAAGCAGGTCGCGCCACGGGGGCAGCCCGCTCTCGCGCTCCAGTACTTTGCGGAACACTACGCCATAACGGCGCAACAGGACTTCCGCCAAATGCGCGAGTGCCTCGCCATCGCTCTGCGCGTTACCTGCCACTGTTTGTCTGGGCGTCAGTGACCAGCGCCCCGCCTCATTGACACCCGGCGTCGCGCCCTGCCGCAGACGGTAACGCGCCGATCGCGCCAGCGGCGCACGCTTCGCCGTCGGCGTAATCAAGGCGCGCAAGCCTGCGTAGCTGTCGGAGGTCGCAAGTCCCCAGGCCGCCAATTCGCCCAATGCGATCTCGATCTGGGTACGCAACAACCCGGTAACCTGCACCAGGTCCGAAAAGAACAACGCACCGCGCTGTTGCAGGGCATCGTGCACAGCTTGCGCAGGATGCGAAAGATGAATTGCGTCCGGATCGAGCGGTTCGCTCAAGGCGCGCCAGTGTGGCACACGCTCGCGTGCAACAAAGCTGATGGGCGTGCTGCGCACCGGTCCGGCGCGACGCTCTTCTCCGTCGTTACGCGGCGGCACCAGACGCATCCAGGCAACCAAACCGCCGGCACAGAGTTGATCCAGCATGTAACCCGCGTAGTCGCCTACCCGCGCGGCCAGCAGATCCGTTTCCCAGGCGGCCGCCGGCGCGGAAAATCCCTCAAGCTGTTCCAACGCCGCCGCCAGTGCTGCCGGCCCCTCCGCCCGGTCGCCACCCACACCATGCCATTCAAACAAAAACCGCATGTAACCTGCCGGCGTAACCGGTTCGATTTCGCTGCGCAACCGTTTCAGCGTGTAACGGTGAATGCGTGCCAGCAACCGCCGTTCGCACCATTCCGTTTCAGTTGCATCCGGAGTGTAACGGCCACGCATGACGCCGCCTTCCGCTTCCAGTGCAAACAGGGTACTTTCGATTTCGCCGGAATTCAGGTCAAGCATGTCCGCCAGCGCCGTCGCTGTCACCGGACCGGCGATTTCCAGTCGGCTGCGCACGAGCTCGCGCAAAGCGTCTTCGCGCTGCGGAATGTCCAGGTCTGGCAACAGCGCCAGTGCCGGATCGAATGTTGCGCCGGGAAATACCGCAATCCATTCATGCAGGCGTTCCGCGGCAACCCAGATCCGTTTGGCGTTCGACACACACGCGCAGGTCGCGCGGTTGGTCCTGCATAAAACATCAAACCAGTTGTGCCAGCCGCTGTCGAGGACATCGTCCGGATTGCCCTTTTCACCTTCCTGCTCGGTCAAAAACCCGGCCACCATCAATGCGTTGTGCAATTCGTCTGCATCGCGCGCGCTCGGCCATACTTCCGCGCGTACCCGTGCGATCGCATCGGGGTCGAGGTCGGCAAGCGAACCGGCCTCCTCTATGCTCATCACGCCGCGGGACTGCACCGCCAGTGTACGGCGCTCCTCCGCGGGGGCGTCATCCAGGAACGCATACGGGCGCGCCAACAAAATTTCCTGCGCCAGCGGCGATGGTGCAGCCAGATCGCGCGCGACAACCTGCAAGTCACCTCGCTGCAAACGCTCCAGCAAGTTCAAAAAACCGTCGGCATCCATGACTTCGTGCAGACAGTCTTTCAAAGTCTGCCGTACCAATGGATGATCCGGTACCTCTCGGGCGCCGGCAAGATTTTCGGCGCACGCCAGTTGATCAGGAAAGATCAATGCCACCAGATCCTCGGCATCGGCACGCTGGAACGCCGGCGGCATGCGTTTGCCGTTGCGGTTGCGTCGCACGGCCAGTGCGGTGGTGGTCACCCAGCGCCAGCGAGTGCCGAACATCGGTGCCGCCAGCACCGCCTGCGTTAACACATCCAGCGCGGTGGCCGGATTGAGATAACGCGCCGGTTCGTCCAGCGGGAAACTGTGGGTTGCACCCAGCGAGAGCACGATGCTGTCTTCCAGTGCCGCGGCCTGCAGTTCGAAATTGAACTTGCGGCAGAAGCGTTTGCGCAGCGCCAACCCCCAGGCGCGATTGATGCGCGCGCCGAATGGCGAATGAATCACGAAATGCTGGTCGCCGGTTTCGTCGAAGAAACGCTCGAACACCAGGGTATCCTGCGTCGGCAGGGTACCGAGCGCTGCGCGCGCGGCGGTGAGGTATTCGCCCAGTTGCTGCGCGGCAACTGCATCGAGTTGCAATTCGTCATGCAACCACGGCTTCAGATCTTCACCCGCTGTCAGGCGCTGTTCCGCCTGTGCGCGCAGGCGTGACACCGACGCGGACAATTCGTCGCTGCGCGCTGGCGCTTCGCCGAACCAGAACGGAATATTGGGCGGCGCGCCTTTGGCGTCCTCGACCAGCACCCGGCCCTGTTCGATCTTGAGAATCCGGTAACTGGTGTTGCCGAGCTGGAAGATGTCACCGGGAATGCTTTCAAAAGAAAAATCCTCGTTGAGCGAACCGATACGCAACCCGGAGGGCGACAGAATGACGTCATAGTCAAACTGATCGGGAATCGCGCCGCCATTGGTTACCGCGATCAGTTTCGCGCCACGCCGCCCGCGCAGCTTTCCGTTCACCGCGTCGCGATGCAGATAGGCGCCACGCCGTCCGCGCCGGGTGGCGTAGCCATCGGCCAGCATCCGCACCACTTCCGTGTATTCCTCGCGCGTCAGTCCGCGATACGGCCAGGCGTGCCGGATAGATTCGAACAGTCGCGTTTCATCCCATTCGCGGCAGGCAACTTCGCCAACAATCTGCTGCGCGAGCACATCCAGTGGCGCATCCGGTACCCGCAGGGCATCGAGCTCACCCAGACGCACGGCATCGAGCAAGGCGACGCACTCCACCAGATCGTCGCGCGTCAACGGGAACAGACGGCCTTCGGGGACCGCACCCAGGGCGTGTCCGGAGCGGCCGACGCGCTGCAGAAACGTACCGATGCCGCGCGGCGAACCCAGTTGACAGACCAGATCCACATCACCGATATCGATGCCGAGCTCCAATGACGCGGTCGCCACCAGCGCTTTCAATTCGCCACGTTTCAATCGCTGTTCCGCATCGAGCCGGTGTGCACGTGCCAGGCTGCCGTGATGCGAGGTGACATGCTGTTCGCCGATGCGTTCGGCAAGATGCCGGGCCGTGCGTTCCGCCTGCCGGCGGTTATTGGTAAAGATCAGCGTGGTGTGATGCGACTGGATCAGTTCCGCAAGCCGGTCATAAAGTTCCGACCAGACTTCATTGGCCATCACCGGCATCAGCGGCGAGCGCGG
>DASUXE010000209.1:0-3960 GCA_036378075.1 Gammaproteobacteria bacterium | reverse complement strand
ATCCTGCGTCGTCCATCGGATGACGCGGGCCGGTCTGGGTCAAGGCGCTGAGCAGTTTGATGGAAATTATGAGCGACTGATCTGCGCTCAGCGTCACGCGACGCGAATAATCGTGCGTGCCGGAATCAAGACCCGGGTGCCACAGCCGTATGCGCCATTCGCCGGGCGGCAGATTCTGGAGATGCGCTACGCCATCGGTGCCGGTCTGCTCGAAATAGGGCGCTGCGGTGACATCAACATAGGCAATCATCCAGTCATGGATATTGCAGCCGACTACAATGATGCCTGACTGATCAAGTAGCAGCGGCGCGTGCGTCTGGCCGGCGTGCAGGCGGAAGGAAAACCGCCGAGCCGGGGAGAACGAATAGACGTGATGGGTGATGTCGTCGTGGTTTGCGAACACTAGCCGGGCGCCGACCGGCGCCACGGTAACCCAGGGGCGGAACAGCTTTCCTTTCTGATCTATCAGCACCTGGCCGGGGTTTCGCGCCGGAATGCGCTGCCCCGACAGGGGTTCGGCCGTTACCACCGCGTGCGTCACGGGTCTGCCGTCCACCCCGGCGACATGCACGCTCAGACTGGCCGCGTTTGCCGGAACAGCCCCCAGCGCCAGCAACCCCGCGACAAACCACGCCCTTCCCCGTGCGCCAATCGTCATGCCACGGCATCCATTTCCAACCCGAACCGGGCCGGATGAACATAACACAATCCGCCGCAGGCCGGCGCTTACTGGAATACGACGGCGATACGATCCGCGGTCATTATGCCGGTTGCCTGGTCATAGGCGCCGCTGGCAAACACACCCTCGACCTTGGCACTGCCATTGAGGTCGGACTGCAATGCCGTCACGAAACCCGAGAACGTAACGTACAACTGCAAACTGCCGTTCGCCTGCTTGATCGCGTACAGGCCGACGCTTGCCGCCGGTTTGATCGTCGGATTCAGTGCCGACGTGAGATTGGTAAACACCGGCCCCTGGCGCACGAAATGAGCGGTACCGATTGCGGTATTGCTCATGTCGATCACCATTCCCGCACTCGCGTCCAGCGACACGAACGGTGCCGTGGTGCCGCCGTTCAGAACGTAACCAACCACCAGATGGGCATTAGCGGCCTGATAATCCGCAATTGATGCTGCAGTGAAATCCGGTGGCGCGGCGCCAAACGGTGCCACAAATCCGGATACCAGAACCGGGTCGCCGCTGGCGATGCCCGACAGGGACAGACTGCCGGTATTGACCAGATATGAAGCGGGATTGCTGCCGGTACCGGTGAAATCGAACAGGCTGACCGGGCGGCCTTGCAGCGATTGAACATTCAAGTTGAGATCGCCGGTGCCGATTGAATTTACCGTCGCGCCAATACGCGTGTGCTTGAGCAACGCAAATCCGCCGGTCACATCCAGAGCCAGGGATGCAGCGTTGGTATTGGTCAACGTACCCATGAACAGCATATGCTGTCCCACGGAAATATCGCCTGTGGTGAAACTCGTCGCCGTGCTGCCCTGCTCGCGCACAATGGTGTTGGCGTCGTCAGTGACGGTAACGTTGTCGCGAAATACCGCGGACTGCTGCGCACGAATCAGCGTGGCACCGCGCACCGTGAGCGTATTCCCGTTGACCGCCGTCACCACACCTTCAACCGCGTCCAGGATACCGCCCGGAACGCTGCTGCCGGCATCGACTTCGCTCGCGACAAACTCGTTACTGGTGAAATCGAATGTGCCGCGCGCCAGGACCGCAGTGGTGGCACCGGCGGCGGACAAGGCCGCGAGCCCGGCCTCACCGGTGTATGACTGCATATTGATCAGATAGGTCGTGCTGCTGGTGACATGTACCGCAGGACTGCCGAAATTGCCGGACCGCGCATAGAACGGCCGCAAAGCCAGAGCAAATTCATCGTTGTTCGCATCCACAGATGCTAACGGTCCGCGCAACTGCAGAGTCTTGCCTGAATTGGCGTCAACCTGTGCGTATAGCACCGGCGAAACCGTTACCACGGGCGTTGTCCCGGAGGTATCCACCAGGTTTGATGCACTCAGATCAAAGTCCAGACCAAACAGTTGCGGCACTCCCGGTACCAGCGTGAGACTGTTACCCGATGCCAGATTGATCGCAACGGTCAGCTTGGTAATCGGGTTGCCGCTGGCATCCATCGCCGTGGCGGGTGTTGCAACACCATTCACATCCACTTCGATGTCAGCGTTGCTGTAATCCAGAACCATTGAACCCTTGATATAGGTTCCGGGCGGCACTGTCTGCAAGGACAGAAACTCCGCAAGATCGGTGTATTGCGAGAAATCCACCTGTGCACTGTTCGGCAGAAGATTGACCACGGTGCCGTCCAGACGCGTCAGCGTGATCGAATCGACCGTGACGATGTAAGCATCGAACTGGCCATCGGCATCGGTGATGCCGGTATAAAGACACGCATTCTGATCGTTCCTGGTTGGGTGAGTGCAATCAGTCGTCGTTGAGCCGCTGCTGCCGCCGAGACTGAGATTGCCGCTTGCGCCGCCGCCACATGCAGCGAGCATCAAGATG
The DNA here is from genome assembly GCA_036378075.1 of Gammaproteobacteria bacterium. Lineage (GTDB taxonomy): Bacteria > Pseudomonadota > Gammaproteobacteria > Natronospirales > REEB76 > DASSKW01. The sequence continues at coordinate 1,418 of DASUXE010000209.1, read as the reverse complement.
ATGGCTGTCGACAGAACCACGGCCCCGGAAATACGCAACATGCCTGACATGTTTTTCCTCCCTCGATTCCTGAGAAGTTGTTTCAAAGCGAGAACGCTGGCGCAAACAGATCGTTGACATGTTGCAGGATTCGGACTGGCCGGTGAAACAACTGCTAGAATTATGTCACTCGGAGGAGCGGATGAAATACGAACATCTGATACAGGTTAATGATCCAAACGATTCTGCGATCGTCCCGTTGACACGCGATCAGCTGTGGCAGGGATTGCTGATGCGTGTCGAGAATCCGAAGGGTTTTGTTTACGGTCTGGATTTGATGCGGATTCGCGCGCGCGGCGACGGTTTTGTCGAGCGTGAATTGCATTTCGGTGCGCGCGTCATCAACGACCGTGTCAGCTTCGTTGCGAACCAACTGGTGCGATACAACGTCGAACCGGGCCCCGAGTTCCCGGCCAGCCAGCTGGTGATGCGTATCGAGGAACCGCAACCTCGGCACCTGTTTCTGCGCTTCAGCTACGAGACCGTGACGGTGGACGGTGCCGAGTACGAGGAATTCGTCAAACGGGCCTATTACGAGGCCGACCTGGATACCGTGAGCCGGATCCGGATGCTCGCGGCAAGCGGCCTGCTGAATTGAGGGTGGTGCAATCAATAGAGGCGCTTGTACGCCGTGTCTTACGCCGCGTGTAGGCAATCGCCGACTTGTTGCTCCCCTGCCACCCGCCTAGACTTGTGGCGGTCAGGGACAGGCGTGTTTGGCCGGGGGGATCACAATGTCGTCAGCACGAGTCAGGTCGCTCATCAGCCAGCTGGACTGGATTGTCTATTGTTCAGAATGCGATCCGCCGGTGCCGGTCGAAGTCCGGGCCCGGGTTTTCTACCGGTTGCGGGACGAAGATCTGGTACGTTGCCCTAACGGCCACCGGGGTACCCTGCACGACTACAAACATGCCGCTGCTCATCCGGGCCAGCCGTCCGGCCCGTTTGTTCTGCAGCAGCAAATCGAACCTACCTCGCACTGCTCAGACAAAATCGAATAGCCTCCGCAGCGTTCCCCGCTCCGGCCGCGCGTCAGTTGAACACGCGCTTCCAGTCGGTGATGTCCTGATCCCGGGTATCCTGAATCTCGACACCGATGGCAAATCCGTCCTTGCCATCCAGCGCTTTCAGCCACTTCACTTCGCCGATCAGGTGGAATGAGTTTCCGTAGCCTTCCATGTACGCCATGATGTCGAGTTTTTCGCCGACCGGATACGAATGCCGGACGCGTATCTGCATGCCGGAAACCGACACATCGATGATCTGACAATAGAATCCCGTGCGGTCCGATTCTTCTTCCGCGTAGGACCGCACGATCGCCCGTTCCTCCAGGCTCATGCGTTTGTGCTTGCGGCGTTCTGCCAGCTTGTTCATTCGCC
>DASUXE010000208.1:0-6796 GCA_036378075.1 Gammaproteobacteria bacterium | reverse complement strand
ACCCAGCATCAGCGAAGCCGGATAAGGCCACGGTTGTGAATGCTGATACTGCAGCGCACCGACCTGAATGTTGGTTTCCTCGAACACCTCGCGCCTTACCGCGCTTTCCAGATCCTCGCCGGGTTCGACGAATCCCGCGAGAGTTGAATAGCGCGGCGGTGTGGATGGCGACTGGTGTCCGAGCAGGCAACGATCGCCATCGCTGACCAGCACGATGATGGCGGGATTGATGCGCGGATAGATGATGTTACCGCACCGGGTGCAATGCAGTTCATGGCCGGCATTGCGGCTTTCGGTGACGTTGTCGCAGCGGCCACAGAAGCGGTTATGCAGATGCCAGTGCACCATGGCCCTGGCATAGCCAAGCAATGCCAGCGACGCATTGTCCATCACGCCGAATTGCGGGCGCAGATTGGTAAACGCAGCATCTTGCGGCAATTCAAAGGACTCAGTCAGTCCCAATGCGAAGCAGGCGCGGCTCTGATAGTGGCCGAGCAGCACTGTGCACTGCGCGGTGCCCAGCAGTGCTTGTGCCGTTTCCGTCTGCAACAAGAGCGGCATGGCGCGTTGTCCATGTCCGGTCACCACATTGTGGTCGTTGCACACCGGCACAAAACAGGTATCCGGCGCCCGCAACGCTGTCTGCAGCCAGGCATCATCCTTGCGCTGGTTTGCAAGGCGATCCAGCAGCGGACCGGCGAACACGAAGGGAATGGAATCGCGAATGGACATCGGATTGGCGTGAGTGGCTCGCAAGGCGGGCCATTATCCCACACGCCGAACGCGGAACCTCAGGTTTGCGTGAAGGTATTTCCCAGCAAAGGCGTCAACAGGCGTGCGAGTTTGACCGATTCGGCGCTGTAATAGGGCCTCGCCGGAAGCTTGCCCCAGACCGGCGCCGGCCAGGCCGGATCGCGGGTATAACGCACGATATGGTGCAGGTGCAGTTGCGGAACCTGGTTGCCGAGCGCTGCGATGTTGAGCTTGTCGGGATTAAATGCCTGAGTCAGCGCACGCGAGAGTACTGTCGATTCATTCAGGAGTTGAATACGGTCAGTGTCGTCGAGTTCATGGATTTCACGGATGTTGTCGCGCTGTGGAACCAGGATGAACCACGGGTAGTTGCTGTCGTTCATGAGCAGCAGCAGGCAGAGCGGAAATTGTCCCAGGATGAAGGTGTCTGTTTCGAGTTGCGGGTGGAGGGCGAACATGTTTGGTTGTTTCGCTGCAAACTGGAGACGGCAATGATAAGCCATTTCCCGGCACCTTCACCCGGAAGGTTGTTCAAATCACCGCACGGATTCATACCCTCCCCTGACGCCCCGCGGTGACAACACAATCTGCCAGAGTTGTGCTTTCCGTGCCCGGAACGTCGCGGCGCTCGCGCTCAGGTAATAACGCCACATCCGGTAGAAGAGCGGGTTGTACTGCTGCTTCAGTTCATCCCAGTGAGTTTCGAAATTGTGCCGCCAGGCCATCAGGGTCCGGTCGTAGTAGGTGCTGAAGTTGTGCCAGTCCTCCATCACGAACAGATGTTCGATGGACTCGCCGATCTGGCGGATCGAGGGCAGCATGCCGTTCGGAAAGATGTAACGTTCGATCCAGGCATCGGTGGTGGCGACGGAATAATTGTTTCCGATGCAGTGCAACAGGAACAAGCCATCTCGGTTCAGGCAGCGATGCGCGACTTCCATGTAGGCACGATAGTTCTTGAATCCGACGTGCTCGAACATGCCGACCGAAAATATCCGGTCGAATGTCTCGTCCAGCAGCCGGTAATCCTGCAAGCGGATATCGATTGGCAGCCCTGCGCATATCTCGCGCGCATAGGCCGCCTGCTGTTCGGAAACGGTGACCCCGATGCCCTCAATGCCGTAGCGCTCGGCCGCGAGTTTGAGCGCACCACCCCAGCCACAGCCGATATCCAGCACCCGCATGCCGGGCCGCAACCCGAGTTTCCGGAATATCAATTCAAGCTTGGCTTCCTGTGCGGTATCCACATCCTCGGCGTTCTTCCAGTATCCGCAGCTGTAGATCATGCGCCGGTCGAGCATGCGTTTGTACAGCGCGTTGCCCATGTCGTAATGATGTTGACCGACTTCAAACGCGCGGGAAGGTTTTTGCAGATTGGACAATCGCGCATGCAGGGCGTGAAAGATATCGCCCCAGGTATGCACGCGCTCGTCGAGGTCGGCGCACAGCAAGCGGTAAATGAAACCGTCCAGGTTCGCGGTTTCCCACCAGCCGTCCATGTACGATTCACCCAGACCAAGTGAACCGTGGGCCAGGATACGACCGAACACACGCGGATTGCGAACCTGGAAATCCCAGGGCTCCGGCCCGTCAATGCGGATGCCGGTGCCATCGAGTAACTGTGCCAGTTTTTTCTTGAATTTCGTTTCTGACATGGCCGCCTTCCTGGCATCCGGTTGCTAGCTATACGAAATAGGCACGGATGATTTTCCAGCCGACATACACCCCGGCAATGGAGCCGAGGCTCGATAAAGCCCAGGCAGTTCCGGTGCCGATCCGCATGCCGAGTGACCAGCCGATCGCGCCGAGGATACTGGTCGTCAGCAGATAGATGATCGTCTTCATTTCTTCAGGGAACGCGTGTGCCGGGCGGAATCATTCATTCTCTGACAAAGGCCCAGTGCCAGGGTTCATAAATGATCCCATGCGGGTTGTCGCGCGGATAGGAAAGGTGAAAACCGAACTCCGCGGCATGCTGCCTGAGCCACGCAAACGAGGGCGTGTCTTCAAAGGCTTCCTGCAAAGGTGGCAGACCGGGTGCCGTGAGATCCAGCGCGCGTCCGGTGTGATGTTCGCTGTGACCGGGCGCCGCCATGATCCGCAGGATGGCATCAATGTTTTCACCATTGGCGAGCTTGCGGGCGATCAGATCGCGCTGGTAGCCCACGCTGCGGAACGCCGACACGACCAGCAGCGCTGTGCCGTCGCGTTGCGCGGCCTTCAGCATGGCCTGCCAGGCGTGGGCCGCGGCCGGTGTCAACTGGCGCATGCGCTGACTGATGTCGAAGCCGATGTCGGTCAGCTGGTCGGCTTCCTCGCATAACGGCAAACCGCGTACCGCAGCGTAGTCCGCCGGGATACCCAGTTCAAGGTGAATATCGGCAATCCGTGCCGCGTAAGCATCGTTGAGTTTTTTCAAAGCGGTAGGCATCGCGCTCAGGGTTTCTGATAGGTGCCGATCAGCGTGGTTTCGGCGAGCACGTGTCCGCGCATGGCCGATTCGAGTTTTTCCTTGCTCGGGTTATGCAGATCCGGCAGCACCGTATCCAGTGCATACAGTTTGTGGAAGTAACGGTGCCGTCCGATGGGCGGACAGGGACCGCCGTAGTCGCTGCGTTTCCAGTCGTTCTTGCCAACCCGCGTGCCGGCCGGCAGATGTTTGGATGCGCCTTCTGCCAGTTCATGCACGTCATGCGGAATGTCATACAGCACCCAGTGCACCCAGGTCATTTGGGGTGCCGCCGGATCCGGCGCGTCCGGATCGTCGATGATCAACGCGAAACTTTTGGTACCGTCGGGAGTGCCGGACCACTGCAGCGGCGGTGATACATCCTTGCCGCTGCAGGTGAAGCGTGCCGGCATGGCGGCATGGTTCTGATAAGCAGGCGATTTCAATTGGAAGGATTCACTCATGGCGCTGACCTCCAAACCTGTCGACAAGATACCGCCGAGCAGCAGACCTGCAAACAGATTTCGTACGACAGGATACAGCGTGGTCACTGCCACGGCTCTGCAGTTTGCAGACGCTTCCGCAGCGCGGTCTCCGTGCATGCGGCAAGTTCCCGTTGTGCTTCATGCAGCGTTTCAGCCTGCATGCCGCAGCTACGGAGTTCCTTGCCGTTATGGCGCGAGAAAATCAGTTGTACTGCGCCAAACGATCCAAAGGCGGCGGCGGCGTCCCAAACTTGGCCTTCGCTATCGGTGAATGTGCGCATATCAATAGTATAAGCCTGTCTCCGAACAGGGCGTTGAGCTAGCCCAGGAACAGCATTTTCTTCCAGATCTGGTGCTTGGTCAGCGCATGCAGGATCACGGCACCCACATGCAACACCAGATAGACCGGGATCCAGACGCCCGCGGCGCTGTGTACATCCTGCATGGCGTCCAGCCAGCCGTGGGAGCGCTGTCCCGGGGTGATCAACAGGCTCATCAGGGTGCCGGAGAGTCCCTGCCAGGTGAACAGCACCAGGGCAAGGCTGGTCACAGCAGCATTGAGACCCTGATGGGATACCGGATTCGGTACCCGGAACCGGGCCAGGGAGCGCAGATCGTTCGTAACCAATGCAAACCGTGCGCGGGTATACGGTACCCAGGTGCTGAAGCGCTGATTGCGCGGACCGAAAAAGCCGTAGCCGAGGCGTGCGGCAAGAAACGCCGCGAATGTCAGACCGACGTACATGTGCAGGGTGTAGCCCGAATGATCGACACGGTGAAAATCGTGAGCCTCGTCACCCAACCACCAGGCCCAGGTTCCGAATATCGCAAGCCCGAGATGCAGGATCCGGGTCGTGACATCGAGTTGCACGGATTCGTTGGAATTCATATTGCAGTCACTCCACGCAGTGTGTGATCGGGTTGATTATGCTCTCGCGCACCCCGGCGGCTGCAAGGCAGCGAATTAATTTCCGTTAACTGGAGTCGCTTGCGGGAGCAGTGTTTCCTGGGCAGACACCGCCTGCCAGTGTCCGCCACGTTCCACGAAGACATCCGTGAAACGAATCTGCACTCTCCAGCCCGCGTGCTTGTCGGTAACCGTATTCAGGCCAGTGACAACCGCCACATCGCCATAGCTGCGGACGTTCATATCAGACAATTGCTGGGTTGATGACGCGGGCGCAACCGGCGAGTTCATGACGTCACGCTTGTGCCGTATTTCACCGTGAATGGAGATGTCCGTGAAATCGTCCGCCAGCAGCCTGTTCAGAAATGCGGTATCACGAATCTGGATCGCATGCAGCCACTGCTGTTCCAGGGCGAGCAGTCGTGCAACATCGGATTCCCCGGCATGAACTGCAGGAATCAATCCCGTTACCAGCAATGTAATCAGCAAACACCGCATCTGTATCCGTCCGGTACAGGTAGGTCAGCCATTATCTTATTTGGATGACTCGATTCGTTCCAGCCATTTCATGCCGCGCAATACTGTCAGCGCGACAACAGTCAGTGCGAACGCAACCAGCAATTGTCCGGCTGCCGTGGTGATGCCGACCGCCGCCGCGACCCAGATGGTGGCCGCGGTGGTCAGTCCACCGATCTTGCCGCTGCCGACTTCCCTGAAAATGGTACCGGCGCCGAGAAAGCTGACGCCGGTGATAATGGCAGCCGGGATGCGCAGCAGATCTTCTGCCACGCCCCGTACGCCGAGTTCGGGATGGAAGTGGTTTACCGTCGCGGCGGCGATCCCCATGAATGCCGCCGATGCGCCTGCCACCAGTGTATGCGTGCGGAAACCGGCAGGCTTGTTGGCGAGTTCGCGCTCGAAACCGATGAGACCACCAAGAATCATGGCCAGCACAATCTGGCCGATGATGATGAGCTGAAGCGTCCAATCCTGATCGAACAACATGGTCAGATCCTCGCCGGGCCGCGCAATATGCGCGCGGGCAGACGTAACAACGCGCCCAGGAATTCAAACACCGCATCCACCGTGATGCCGATCAGCCGGAACGGCAACAGGATCAACCACACCAGCGGATACAGGATCAGCGCCAGCAAGGCCAGCGGCCAGCACAGGATCAGCAAAATCAGCCACAGCATGAATTTCACGAACATTGCGATGAGCCCTGGTTTGGCAGTGGTTGAATTGATACCCAGTATACGGTCCGGCGCGGCATGGGCAACTGGCAGCGGGACGGTCTTTGCTAGAATGCGGCATGGATGTCACCGACCTGATTGATCCCCTGAATTCCGCACAACGAGAAGCTGTTACTGCTGCGGCGGGGCCGGTGCTGGTGCTGGCGGGTGCGGGCAGCGGCAAGACCCGGGTACTGGTGCACCGCATCGCCTGGCTGATCCAGGTCGAACACGTCTCGCCGTTTGGAATTCTTGCCGTCACCTTCACCAACAAGGCCGCCGGCGAGATGCGCGGGCGCATTGAACAGTTGCTGGGCCAGCCGGCCGGTGCCATGTGGGTGGGGACGTTTCACGGCCTGGCGCATCGTCTGTTGCGCCAGCACTGGCGCGAGGCCGGGTTGCCGCAGACCTTCCAGATTCTGGATTCCGAGGATCAGCACCGGCTGATCCGGCGCACGCTCAAGAACCTCGATCTCGATGAATCGCGATATCCACCGCGTCAGGTGCAATGGTTCATCAATTCACGCAAGGACGAAGGCCTGCGCGCGCGCCACCTGCCCGACAGCGATGATCCGTTTCTGCACACCATGCGGCGTGTTTACCTTGCCTACGAAGAAGCCTGCGAACGTGGCGGGCTGGTGGATTTCGCCGAACTGTTGCTGCGCGCACTCGAACTGTGGCGCGACAATGCGGAGTTGCTGGCACATTACCGGCAGCGCTTCCAGCATATCCTGGTGGATGAATTCCAGGATACCAATTCGATCCAGTACGCCTGGGTGCGCCTGCTCGCAGGCGGCCACGGCAAACCGTTTGTGGTCGGCGATGACGATCAATCGATTTACGCCTGGCGCGGTGCCAAGATCGAGAACATCCTGCGTTTCGAAAAGGATTTCCCCGGTACCCACGTGGTCAGGCTGGAACAGAATTACCGTTCCACCGGCAACATTCTCAAGGCCGCCAATGCACTGAT
>DASUXE010000207.1:0-2249 GCA_036378075.1 Gammaproteobacteria bacterium | reverse complement strand
GGCGTGGTGGTCACTGCGCTGCGCCGCGAAGGCGTGGTGGGACGGCAACCGTCGCCCGAAACAATGCTCAAGGAAGGCGATGTGGTGGTGCTGTGGGGCACGCCGGAGGATCTGGAATACAGCGAAGAACGCCTATTAAGGGGTACGTAACCGTCACACTTTCGGTTCCCCGACATTACTAAACGATAACTGACACTTAATCTCTTGATACGGAACATGACATGTTGAAAATCGGCACCCCGCTGACCCCCAATGCCACGCGCGTGATGCTGCTCGGCTCCGGTGAGCTCGGCAAGGAAGTCGTCATCGAACTGCAGCGCTTCGGCGTGGAAACCATTGCGGTGGATCGCTATGCAAACGCGCCGGCGATGCAGGTGGCGCACCGGCATCACGTGATCAACATGCTGGACGGCGCAGAGATTCGTCGACTGGTGGAACTCGAAAAACCGCACTACATCGTGCCGGAGATCGAAGCGATCGCCACCCCGACCTTGCTGGAGCTGGAACAGGAAGGCTGGACGGTGATCCCTACCGCGCGCGCCGCGCGTCTCACCATGGACCGCGAAGGTATCCGGCGGCTGGCGGCGGAAGAACTCAAACTCAAAACCTCGCCGTACCGTTTTGCTGACAGTTTCGACGAATTCGGGAAGGCGGTTGCCGCGATCGGCATGCCGTGCGTGGTGAAACCGGTGATGAGTTCATCCGGCCATGGCCAGAGTGTGATCCGCAAACCGGCCGATATTGAAACGGCCTGGAAATACGGCCAGGAAGGCGGGCGCAGCGGCAAGGGCCGCATGATAGTGGAAGGCTTCGTCGATTTCGATTACGAAATCACGCTCCTGACGGTACGGCATCGCGATGGCACCAGTTTCTGTGCGCCCATCGGCCACCGCCAGGAGGACGGCGATTACCGTGAATCCTGGCAGCCGCAACCGATGTCGGACAAGGCGCTGGCCGAATCGCAACGCGTCGCCAAAGCCGTAACCGACAATCTGGGCGGGCGCGGCATTTTCGGCGTGGAACTGTTCGTGAAGGGCGACGTGGTCTGGTTCAGCGAGGTCTCGCCGCGTCCGCACGATACGGGCCTGGTCACCTTGATTTCCCAGGATCTGTCCGAGTTTGCGCTGCATGCGCGGGCGATTCTGGGCTTGCCGATCCCGGTGATCCGCCAGTTCGGCGCCTCGGCCTCGGCGGTGATATTGCCGCACGGCAATTCGACGCAACCTTCATACAAGAACGTGGATGCCGCGTTGCAGGAACCGGATACCATGCTACGGCTGTTCGGCAAGCCGGAGATCCAGGGTCACCGGCGCATGGGCGTGGCGCTGGCACGTGCCGACAGCATTGCCGATGCGCGTGACAAGGCCGTGCGTGCCGCCGGCGCAGTAACGGTAGAATTGTAGGCGGTCCCTCGCCGCTGCGATATCAGAGTTGTTCAAGGAGATCCCATGCCGTCTTTCGATGCTGTATCCAAAGTTGAAACCGCGGAACTGACCAACACCATCGACCAGGTGAATCGCGAAATCACCGGCCGCTACGACTTCAAGGGTTCCAGCGCCAAGGTCGAGCGTCAGGAAAATATGCTGACACTGTTCGGCGACAGCGACTTTCAGGTCAAGCAGGTGCTGGACATTCTATACAGCAAGGCGGCCAAACGCGGCATCGATGTCGCCAGCTTCGATCCGCAGAAAGTTGAAATGATTGGCGGCGACAAAGCCAAACAGGTGGTGAAGGTCAAACAGGGCATCGACAAGGAACTGGCGAAGAAGATGGTCAAATTGATCAAAGACAGCGGTCTGAAAGTACAGGCTGCGATTCAGGGCGACGAAGTGCGGGTCACCGGCAAGAAACGCGACGATCTGCAGGAGGCCATCGCGCTGCTGCGCGGCGCCAAGCTGGAACAGCCATTGCAGTTCACCAACTTCCGCGACTAAGACACTTATAATCAGGTTCAGACGCCGGGCGCGGTGTCCCGGAACGACGGACGCGTCATCAGCGCATCGTAATAGCGGCCGAGTTCGGGATAACGCGTGCGCCAGGCGATTTCCGGCAGACGGAAACTGAGCCAGCCCAGCGCCGCACCTACTGCCACGTCCGCCAGTGTTAACCGCTCGCCGACACACCGGCTGCGCCCGCCAAGATCAGCTGCGATAACCGCCAGTCCCTGATCAACCTTGCCGCGTTGCCGTGCCAGCCATTTGTCGCTGCGATGCCCCGCTTCGCGTTGGGTATGTTCCAGCCGTATCAGC
>DASUXE010000206.1:0-2286 GCA_036378075.1 Gammaproteobacteria bacterium | reverse complement strand
GATTACCTGTCAGTCTGGAAAGACTGATGCTGCTGGCGCGTCACAAATCCATCGGCATCACGATCTTCGCGCTGATGATCCTGCGTCTTGCCTGGCGGCTGTATTCGCCGCCCCCCCGGTTACCGTCCGGGACGCGACCTGTGCTGGCGATTGCCGCACATCTTTCGCACGGTTTGTTTTATGCGCTGCTGCTGATGATGCCGCTGGTGGGCTGGCTGCTGTCGTCGGCCTCCAATCTGACAGTAAGCTGGTTTGGATTGGCGTCACTACCCAATCTGGTTACCCCGAATCAGCGGCTCGCTCACTGGCTGTTGCTGACCCACGAAAGCATGGCCTGGTTGTTGTTGGCACTGGTGGTCGGGCACATTGGCGCGGCACTCTGGCACCATTTTGTGGTCAGAGACGGTGTATTGCTGCGCATGCTGCCGTTTGCGATATCTGACAACGACAACGGAGATACACGATGAAATTTGTCATATCGACGTTACTCGTGCTGACCGGAACATTGGCGGCGATGGCCGTCAACGCAGCTTGCTGGACCCCGGTACCAGACACCAGCAAGATCAGCTTCGACGTCAGTCAGGCGGGCGCTCCGCTGCAGGGCACATTCGGTGATTATTCCGGACAGATATGCCTCGACTCGAGCAACCCGGCATCCGACCACATCCAGGTGCAAGTGCAGACAGCCTCCGTCAACACCCAATTGCCGGAACTCGACCAGGCACTGCGCGGCGCAGATTTTTTCGATGTGACACGCTGGCCGCATGCGACGTTCGAAAGCACGTCGGTTCGTACCCTGGGCCCAAATCAGTACGAGGTTCAAGGTAAACTCACACTGCGTGACGTTTCCCGTACCATCAACGTACCCTTCACCTTTCAGCCCATCGCAAACGGACAGGCCAGGCTCACCGGAAAACTGACTATCCAGCGCCTCGACTATCACATCGGTCTCGGTCAGTGGGCGGACACCCGCTGGGTCGGCAATCAGGTAGATATCGCATTCAGCGTCATACTCAAGCCGATAGCGGCACATTGATGACTTGTCAGACGACCAACACTTCCAGGAGGTTCAGCATGAAACGCTCTTTACTTATTGCCTTGCTGGTCAGCACATTGAGCGCCGCACCTGCCTTTGCGAGTCTCAAGGTTGGCACAAAAGCTCCCTTGTTCAATACCGAAGCGTCACTGGGAGGGAAGGTCTACAACTTCTCGCTGGCCGACGCATTAAGAAAAGGTCCGGTTGTGCTGTATTTCTACCCGGCGGCCTTCACCAAGGGCTGCACCATCGAGGCACATGATTTTGCTTCTGCCATGGACAAGTATCATGCGCTCGGTGCCACGGTGATCGGGGTGTCGCATGACAATATAGACATCCTGAAGAAATTCTCGGTCAGCGAATGCCGCAGCAAGTTTCCAGTTGCTGCAGATACCGACCAGAAGATCATGCAATCGTACGATGCTGTGCTGCCGCAGAATACCAAGTATGCGAATCGCACCTCATATGTGATTGCGCCGGACGGCAGCATCCTCTATACCTACACCAACATGAATCCCGACAAGCACGTGTCCAACACGCTGACTGCGTTGCGCGAGTGGCGAATGAAACAGAAAAAATAAACTGGTGTGCCAGAAAACAAAGAACCCGGCAGCAAGCCGGGTTCTTTGTCTTGATGACATCGTCAAGAACGGCAATACATCACTTGCCGCTGGTAGTGCTTGCCGCAGGCGCGGGTGCGGAAGCCGCTGCCGGCGCAGGCGTTGCAGCCGCTGGCGGATTGGTATCCGGGCCGACGGTATAACTTGACGGAAAGCCTTGCGGCACTTTTACCATGTTCCAGTTGCCGGACGTTGCATCCTTGGCAAAGCTGATCGGCCAACCCTGACTTGCATATTGGGTCGAGACCAGGGCACCGGGGATCACCACTGACAGAGAACTGTCGCTCCAGTAAGCAAGCCCGCACGGCATACTGCTGGCCGCGTCGCCATTGGCCACGGCGGTAATCTCGAGCGAGCAACTTACGCCGCCGACATGGATAGTCAGATTACTGTAGAGCTTGCCGGCATCGGCACTTTTCAAAACCAGTTTCGGCGCCGGTTCGGCCTGTGCCCAGTCTTTCGGCAAATAAACGCCGATATCGGGTACCGTCTTGGCCGTCTCGTTATTCTTGCCGGTGGCATGCAAGGTCAAGGTCTGAGGTCCCTTGGCGGTATTGAACTGCACCTCGACAACCGAATGCGGATCGCCGAGCGCGTCCTTGTCGTCCTTGAGCAAGGTGCATGGGGTTA
>DASUXE010000205.1:0-5987 GCA_036378075.1 Gammaproteobacteria bacterium | reverse complement strand
CGTATTTCAGGATTACCGGGGGGTGGTCCGGGGCCGAGAGGCCGGAAAGGCGCTGTATCAGAACACGTCAATCGGGGAACCCAGGGGAGTGGCAGACGGCTATCTCGATGAAGATAGCCGTCTTTTTTTACCTTTCCGGCTGGTTCCTGCCCGCCCGCAACCGGCGATTTTGCCCAACACGGCTATACTTCCCAAGTATTGTTAAATTCAGATATTTTGTTAAATATTGACTGAGCGCGGCACCTGTCTCGCTTCAACTGACCGCGCATCCACCAGATCAGCCTCCCGCGTGTCCGAGGCTGGAGGAGTGCGTAATGGCAACACATTATTTGTGGGTCACCTTTTACGGTCGCGAAACGCCCCTGCAGGTTCCGATGGGACAGGCCGACTACGAGGAATTGCTGTCAGACCTGAAAGCGCTGGCGTCGGGAAGTTCCGAGCTCAAGGCTTTCTACCTGTTCCCGATTTCAGACAAGCTTTCGGCCTTGTTCTCGATACGCGAGGTCCAGACAGTGCGTTTCGCAACCAAATCGGGTGGCGAACCGTCGCTTGCCGGCGGCGTCGCGTTTTATCTCAAGGGCCGCAGCGCACCGCTGGTATTCGATTACACCGGCAAGGGTCCGCTGGACGACATGTTCCATGGGCTGGCGGCGACGCACTATGACGATGCAATACCGGGTTGCGTGATGTTGACCGACGGCAGCGGACAGCCGGCGTTCCTGCGCCTCGACGAGATCCAGTACGCCGTCGTCCACAGTGAACTGATTCAGCGTCCGTCTTGAACCCTATTTGACCGGCATATAGATTCTTGTCACCAGCTTGCTGTCCGGCGTGGTGGCCGGGTCGTTCAGGTATTGCTCCCAGGTCAGGCCGGTGGCGCTCAGACCGTTCGCGGCGAGCCAGGCGGCAATCTGGCTGTAGACCGCGCCGGTGCCGGAGTAGGGGCCGGTGTAGGTTGCCAGCACCACTTCACCACCCAGGGTCTGGCCCAGCTTCACCGGACTGTTGGCCGGAACGGTGAGCGTATCCACCGCCGCCGGGATCGCGGCATCGAATTCGTAATTGTTGTGTGCCGGATCCCAGACCCGTGTCACTGCCATCGGCGCGCCGGTTACTTTCAGGTTGTGCGCCGCGATGAACGTCTTGACCTGCGCATAGGCGGCATCCAGTGCATTCGCCACGTCGCGTCCGTCGGTGGTAGTCTTGCCGCTTGCATAGACGATCGAAATCGGTTGCATCTGCAATAACTTGATGTCGGCGCCGGCCAGGTCCGTTTTGGGCAGACTTTCCGCCAGGCGTTTCAGATTCTCGAGGCCGGTTTGGTAGGCTTCACCGATCTTGTGTTCGAGCAGCAACCCGACATACCGTGCGGGCAGATTCCAGCCGAAATCCGCATCAAAACTCCACACCACATGGGTGCCGTCACTGATCGGCGACAATTCAAACGCTGCATCCGCTTTACCGTGAGTTCCGAAATCCAGTGTCACATCAATATGATGATACGGTTCGCTCGCCGTAATCAGTTCACTGCCATTACCGACTTCCGGTTTATTGCTGTGCCAATCCATGCGCGCCCCGACACCCGACCAGGGACCGGAATAGGTGTATTGCGTATCGGGATCAAGGTTCGCCCATGGCGACCATTTGTTGAAAGTGTGGAAATTGTTCAGCAGCGTGAACAGATTGGCCGGCGGAGTCGAGATATCGGTACTGCGTTCGAGGTGCAACCGGCTCGGCAGCAACGCACCGACGCCGGCCAGCAGCGCGACCAGAATCAGCAGTCCGATGACAATTCCTTTGAACCATTGCATTAGCGATTCCTTGGCTTGATTCGCGTGAGTGATCAGTTGTGCTTCAGCCGTCCATTCAGTTCCGGCGCTGTCAAGCGCGGGCCGTCATATCCGGTGACCTCGCCGAAGCGAGGTGAATGCGCTTCCCACTCGGCGCGCGCAGTTTGCATTTCCTCAGTGCTGCGTGCCACGAAATTCCACCACAGTAAAACATCTTCGTCCATCGGCGCACCGCCGAACAGGAAAGCCCGCGCCGGCTTGTTGCAGTTCAGCGTCAGATTCTCGCGGCCGCGACCGAGATAATACAGCGTCGCAAGATCCATGCGCATGCCGGCCACCTCCATCTCGCCTTCAGTCAGCAAGATCGCATGTTCAAACCCGGGATTCAGCGGCACGCGGTGTTTGCCGCTGTCCAGGAATTCCATGTCCATGCCGGCAAGCGGCGAATGCACCCGTGCCGGCGAGCGCTCGCCAAGTGCTTCACCAATTACCAGCGTGCTCCGGTAACCGTCGCGTTCGATAACCGGCAATGCACCGTGATGCTCGAACGATGGATTCATGTTGCGTACGCGATCCGGCAAGGCAATCCAGAATTGCAGCCCGTTTACCAGCGGTGAACGCGATTGTGGCGATTCTTCCGAATGCGATATGCCGCGCCCGGCGGTCATCAGATTGAGCTGGCCGGGCTGAATCAGCTGCTTGTAACCCAGACAATCGCGATGCAGCATTTCACCCGAAAACAGCCAGCTCACCGTCTGCAGGCCGATGTGCGGATGCGGACCCACGCGAATACCCGTGTCTTCCGGTGCCAGATTGATGGGGCCGAAATGATCGAGAAAAGCCCACGCGCCGACCACGCGGCGCAACCGGTTCGGTAGCGCGCGCCGGATGATCATGCCTTCGCCCAGCGTGGTTTCGTGAGTCGGCAACGCGTCAAGCACAGGACGCAGCGCTGAATCAGATGCTGTTATCGCCATGATCATGATCCTCGACAAGAATGTGAATATCCGTCAACCGGGCTCGAAGCGCGCCGTTCCAGTATAGCGCGCCGAAAACATGCGGTTTTCTCCGGAAAATCCGCCTGAATGCACTCTGCGCGCAACGTGCTCGGGGTGGCTATCCGCGCCGCAAACGCGTATAATCATCGACATGAAAGATGAAAAACCCGCTCAAAAACCAGTCCAAAAGCCGCATCACAGCCAATTTTCGAAGCAGCAGCGTCGTACTTTCGACGACGTCATGAAGAAGCTCCTCGACAAGCCGGCCCAATCAGCATCCAATCGCGCGAACTGATTCGTCGCAACATGTTGGATCAGGATTGATTCTGTGCTGCCCGCGATTCGGGCAGCTTCTCTGGATGCGCCACATTCAGCGGACGCAGCCTTATTGCTGCGCCCGCTGTCTGTCATGACATCTCAGGTCTGGCCCAGGAAATCTCCCTTGCCGAGTTCCACACCGTTGTGGCGCAGGATTGCGTACGCCGTGACCACGTGGAAATAGAAATTCGGATACACGTAATTCAGCACATAAGGCAGTCCCTCGAAGCTGCGGGTCTGACCGCCGACGCGGAGTTCGATCTTGCGGGTTTCCGAGCCGTCGATCTGTTCAGGGCTGAATGACTGCAGGTGCGCAATGATCTTGTCGATGCGCGCCAGTAATTCCTCGAAAGTTTTTTCGCTGTCCTCGAATTTCGGCGGTTCCTGTCCAGCCAGTCGCGACACACAGCCCTTGGCCTGATCCGTCGCGATCTGCACCTGACGCGACAACGGAAACATGTTGGGATACAGCCGTGCGTTGAACAGTACCGCGGAATCGATCTTGTGCGCTTCGGCGTGCGCCATGCCTTTCTTCAGTACATGGGACAGATTGGTGAGCACGCGCTCCAGTACCGGCGCGGACAGGTTATACATCGAAGGGGTCATGACCATCTCCAATAGTTGAGTGGGGGCATCAGATCGAAGATACGCTCCGGTCGCAACCGGATCAGGCGGGACAGCCTACACCTGTGAAGTACGCAATGGGAAGAGTTGTCTGGCAGCAAAAATAGAGCGGCTGCTTGATACCGGTTCAGCCCGCGCGCTGTCCCAGCAGCCGCATTTTTTGCAGGCAGAGTTCGTGCCGCACGCGGCCGCCGTTCAGGATTGTGCCGATCAAGGTGCTTCTGATCGGACTCACGCCGCAAAATCCCAGGATATTGCGTTGCAGACTTTTCAAGCTGTGAGCGCGGAAATACCAGCGATAGACGATTTCCGGCATGCCCATGGTGATGACAATGCGCGCCGACTTGCCCGTCAGCAGTTTCTTCGGCAGCCCGCCCGAACCGCCGTAGGTGAATGCAAACCCGGGCCGCAGAACCTGTTCGAGAAAGGCTTTCATCAAAGCCGGCATCGTGCCGAGCCACATCGGGTAGAAAATAACGATGTGATTCGCCCAGCCCAGTGTTGCTTGCGGCTCACGCAGGGATTCCGGCAACGTGCCGGTCAGCCAATCCTGTTGACTGTGCAGCATCGGGAAGTCGAGACCGGCGATGTCGATAACGCGGACGTCGTGACCACCGTCCCGTGCGCCCTGCAGGTAGGCATTTGATAGTGCACGGCCGAAACGTTCCGGGTCCGGGTCCGGGTGTCCCTGGACGATCGCGATGCGCTTGCTCACAAGTTTCACGCGGCTTACGGCAGATCGGATGGATGCGACTGCCGCTCGGTTTCATCTTCGAAACGCAGGATATCCTCTTCCTCGAATCCGGCCCGCAGTCTCGGTATCGAAGACGGTTCCGACTCTTCGCTGTCGTCTACCGGTTCCAGGGCACCGGACCAGTCTTCCGGCGCGTCAATCAGCTCCAGTTCGAATGCATCCCAGTCATCCGCACTGAATTCGGAGACATCGCCGTTGAAAAACTGCACCTCGACTGTTCCGCTGTCCTGGTCAGTTGCTACCACCACAAATTCATCGCGATTATCCAGTCGGCGATACCAGTTGCCGACGACCGGATCCGGGGTTGTCTTCCGCTCGAACATGGCCTGTTCCTCATCCTGCTCCACTCTCAAATTAACTCTAGGCGGAGCAGCGGTCCGGCACATTGACTTGCGTCAAGCAGCGACCCGGAATCCCGATCATGAATATGTCGTGCGGCCGCTCATTGCAGTGGCGCTGGGGCTGCTATATTTGATTGGGTCAGGTCTGGCCCGGCGGCAGTCTGGCCGGGCAGGCCCGTAACCGCAGCGCCGGCTGCAGATCATCACCGCACTTCGAAAACTGGAGTCAAACAATGCCAAACAGAAAATTCCTGGATTCCTGGGCGCCGCACCTGCTGAGCGTGTTGCGCATCGTGATCGGGTTTCTATTCATGGCCCACGGCACGTCCAAGCTGTTTCATTTTCCGATGGACATGGGGCATGTCCCGCTGTTTTCACTGATCGGACTCGCGGGTGTGCTGGAGGCCTTCGGCGGCGGACTCGTGTTGCTGGGTCTGTTCACGCGGCCGGTTGCGTTCATTCTGTCCGGGGAAATGGCGTTTGCCTACTTCATGGCGCACGCACCGGGCGGCTTCTGGCCGTTGCTCAATCACGGCGAGGCCGCCGTGTATTACTGCTTCACCTTCCTGTATTTTGCCGCCGCCGGTGGCGGGGCCTGGGCACTCGACAATTTCATCAGCTTTAAAAGGCGCTGATACGGTACCTGATCTCGACACCGTCAATATCGCAACCCATCAAAACCCCGGGACCGCGCGTCCCGGGGTTTTTCATCTGAATGCCACGATCATCTCTGCTGTTCAGTCCGGCGCCGGTTCGCGCTTGCAGAGATCGCATAACGTTCGGCCCGGATAATCATCAATGCCTCGCAATGGCTTCACGCCAGCGTCCGGCCTGCCACCAGCTTGTGAAATTCTCCGCCGACAACGAGCGACTGATGAAATATCCCTGGGCCACGTCGCAGCGCAATTTACGCAGCACGTTGAGGCCGGCGCGCGATTCCACGCCTTCGCCTACCACCTGGAGTCCCATGTTGTGTCCCAGTTCGATTGTGGAGCGCACGATGGTTTCATCGTCGTCGCTGCGATCCAGTCCCATTACAAACGATCGATCGATCTTGAGTTCGTCGAGCGGCAGCCGTTTCAACTGCGCCATCGAGGAATAGCCGGTGCCGTAGTCGTCGATGGACAGTGTCAGTCCGAGCTTGCGGAAATGTTCGAAAGTG
>DASUXE010000204.1:0-13966 GCA_036378075.1 Gammaproteobacteria bacterium | reverse complement strand
ATTGATTTTGCCGTAAACCCTTCTTTCAGAAGTGGTTTACCGTCCCCTTATTTATTGCAACGTCCCTATGCGAGATGACTAAAAAGACAGCCCCTTGCCTGAACACGCCGCAACACCGAAAATTGCAGAAAATTTGATCTTTTTTGGACGGCCAATTATCTCGAAAATTGGGCACAGGTCAACCCCAAACCTCCCGGAATTCTTCATACCAATGCATGCAAAGACACAATCAATCCTGAGACGGCTTCCCGAAATAACGTGCATCGTCTTGATTGTGGGAATTATTTACCTCATTGTTGCGTTAACTGAGAACCTGTTAACACATCCACCAAAGCAAAGGTACCCGGTTACGGCATCCGGCCTACAGCCCAATCGCGTACAGAATTTCGAGGAACAGCTCCACCAGGCAATCGAATCTCATATGTTTGGAGTGAGCTCGAGCAAGGAGGCTTTGAATACTCCGATAACGGATGCAAGTGCGCTGGGCGATCTCAAGATCGAAGGGATTATCTTTTCAGAGGATGCCACAAATTCACGCGTGCTGTTTGGCTCTGCGCAAGGCTCGCAAATAGTCGGGGTCGGGGCAACGTTGCCCAACGGGCCAAGGATTCAGGCAATCCACGCTCAGGCGGTCCTGATTGAGAAATCCGGGAGGATTATATCGGTGCCTTATCCGATGAAGCTCGCGGCTATGGACGCACATTTCACGATCCTGCCAGTGGGCGAAGGTATGCTGCCCGCCTTTTCACGCCCAAACCCGGTCAGAGTGCCGACTAATGGGAATGCCGTGCAACGCATGCAAGCACTGCGGCAAGCGGTCCTGAAATCCATGAAGCAACATGGGAAAGACAAAACGAAGGGAAAGGAGAACTAAGACGAGTGGAAACCCAACTCCCGCCTCGAAAGATTCAGACAGTAAAGCTCTCGCCGCATCCGCATTCGTCCTTGACGTTGGGATTGTGAAACTGGAAGGACTCGCTTAAGCCCTGCTTCACGAAATCGACCTCGGTTCCGTCCAGAAACGGCAGGCTCTCACGTGGCACCACGACTTTCACGCCCCGGTCCTCGAAGATCACGTCGTCGGGACGGGCCTCGTCGGCGTAGTCGACCACGTAGGCAAACCCGGAACAGCCGGTTTTCTTGATGCCCAAACGCAAACCGACCCCGCTGCCCCGCTTTTCCAGGTAGCTGGTCACCCGCCTGGCGGCGGAATCGGTCAAGGTAATCGCCATGGTCAGTTTCGTCCCGTATCGCCTGCAACCAAATCCGGCCGCGCAGCCCTATTGTAACTCCGAACCGCGGCCCGCACCGCGTCCTCCAGCACCAGCACCGCGCCGCGCTTCTCGGCGGGCAGTTGCAGCCGTTCGGCAAGCGCCATTCCGCGCCAGTCCGCGGCCTGGTCGAGGCTCAACCCCGGCAGGGTTTCGCTGGCCAGCGAGCAAAGCGCAATGGTGGCCGGATCGCCATACACGCGGTAGCGGCAGGCGGCGATGCGGCGCGTTGCGTCAAGCTGCAGCTGGACCTGGATTTCCCGGCCACGGCGTGCCTCACCCGCCCGGCCTTCGAACACGTCCGGTGTGCCGGACGGAAACACCCCGCTGTTGCGCGGCGCACGAAAATGCTCGAGCAAATCACCGGCCGGAATCAGCGCCATCGTCAGCCCGCCAGCGCCAGTGCCTTGAGTCGCTGATATTCCCCGATCACGATTCGGGCCGCCGCTTCGACTTCGGCGGGCGTGGTGAAGCGGCCCATGCTGAAGCGCAGACTGGCGCCGGCAAGCTCGTCGTCCCGCCCCAGCGCACGCAGCACATAAGAAGGTTCAGCGCTCGCGGCGCTGCAGGCCGAACCGCTGGAAACGGCCAAGCCGCTGCAACCAAACAGCAGACTCTCGCCCTCGATTCCGGGAAAGCTGACATTGAGAATGCCCGCCACGCGTTGCAACGGATGACCGTTCAGCAATGCGGCCGGGATGCTTTCCTTCAGCAGTCGCCACAATTGCTCGCGCAACGCGGCGAGTTGCGGTATTTCTTCCGCGAGCTGCTCGCGCGCAATGCGATAGGCTTCGCCCATTCCCACAATCTGATGCGTGGCCAGGGTGCCGGAACGCAGCCCCGTCTCGTGATGCCCGCCATGCAGCAGCGGTTGCAGATTCACCCGCGGCTGACGCCGCACGTACAGCGCGCCGATGCCCTTGGGTCCGTAGACCTTGTGCCCCGACAACGACACCATGTCCAGGTCCATCGCTTTCACATCGATCGGCAACTTGCCGGCACTCTGCGCCGCATCCACATGAAACAGCGCATTGCGCGCATGCACGACCTGACTGATGGTGGCGATGTCGTTTACGGTGCCAATCTCGTTATTGACGTGCATGATCGAGACCAGCACAGTGTCGTCGCGCAACGCGGCCACAATCGCGTCAGGCTTAATCAGGCCATCGCGATCGGGTTTCAGGTAAGTCACTTCGAACCCTTCGCGTTCGAGCTGTCCGCAGGTGTCGAGCACCGCCTTGTGTTCGATACGCGAGGTTATGATGTGCCGGCCCTTGTCCTTGTAGAAGCGCGCCGCGCCCTTGATCGCAAGGTTGTCGGATTCGGTGGCACCGGAGGTCCAGACGATTTCCGGGCTGCCGGCATTAATCAGCGCCGCGACCTGGGCACGCGCCTTTTCAACTGCCGCGCGCGCCGCACGTCCCGGCCCATGCATCGAAGACGGATTGCCAAACAGCCCGTCCTGCGTCAGGCATTCCGCCATGCGTTCGGCAACCCGCGGATCAACCGGTGTGGTTGCCGCGTAGTCGAGATAGATGTCGGGGGTATTGTGCCTGCTCACGCCCATGCTACCGCTCCAGGTCTGGATTGTGTGATATCCGTCAGCGCTTCCAGCAGCGCACTGACATCGGCCGGGGTATTGTCCACGCCGAAACTGACACGCACCGCACTGCGCGCGGTGACATCGTCGAATCCCATGGCTTTCAGCACATGGCTGGGTTTGCCGCTGCCACTGTGGCAGGCCGAACCGCTGGAAACCGCCATGCCGCGCTTATCGAGCTCCATCACCACCGTCTCGCCGTCGAAACCCGTGACACCGATTTGCACGGTGTTCGGCAACCGCATCGCGGCATCCGCAAATATCCGGATGCCCGGCAATGCCTGCAGGCCGTTTTCGAACTGCTCGCGCAGCGCCAGCAGTTGCGGAATTCGTGTTTTTAATTCTGCTTGCACAAGTTCGGCCGCTTTGCCGAAACCGACAATCCCGGCGAGATTTTCAGTCCCGCCGCGTCTGCCCTGCTCCTGACCGCCACCGTGTATCAAAGGCAAAAGGGTCACGGTCTTGCTCACGATCAAGGCACCGACGCCGCGCGGCCCATTGAGCTTGTGTGCCGACAACGTCATCAGATCAACGCCAAGCGCGGAGAAATCCACCGGCATTTTTCCGGCTGCCTGAATCGCGTCGGTATGCAGCAATGCGGCGTGTGCATGCGCATGCTCGGCCACCGCGGCCAGTTCCTGGAGCACGCCGGTTTCATTGTTCGCCAGCATTATCGAAACCAGCCGCGTATCGCGGTTGCACAGCGCAATCATTGCGTCGGTATCGATGCGTCCCATTGCATCCACCGGTATGTGTGCCACCTGCCAGCCCTGCTCGGCAAGCGCATCCGCGGGTTCCTGCACCGCGGCATGTTCGACTGCACTCACCAGCAACCGGCCTTGTGGCACGCCGTGACACACACCCTTCAAAGCAAGATTGTTCGCCTCGGTACCGCCGCCGGTAAAAATCACCTGCGATGCTTCCACGTTCACCAGCGAAGCAACCTGCCGCCGCGCCGTTTCCAGCGCCGCGTGCGCGGCACGTCCGAAACGGTGCACGCTGGACGGATTGCCTTGCGCACCCTGCATCCACGGCAGCATGGCATCAAGCACTCGCGGATCGAGCGGCGTAGTAGCGTTATGATCCAGATAGATGTTCATGTGGATGCCGCGCGTTTGCGCGGTGCGCCGAAGTTGAGCCGATGCTCGCCGGATTTAGACGCGGCGTCGCGCGTGGCATGTGACTCGACAAGTTTGGCGAGGGTCACGCCGTTCAGAAACCTTTCGATCTCATCGCTCAGACTTTCCCACAACTCGTGCGTCAGACAGGGTCCGCCGGCGTGGCAATCGCGGCTGCCACCGCAACGGGTGGTGTCGAAGGATTCATCCACCGCGCGGATGATCTCGGCCACCGAAATCTGCGCCGGCCGTTTGCCGAGATTGTAGCCGCCACCCGGCCCGCGCGTGCTCGCCACCAGACCGGTGCGGCGCAAACGGGTAAAGAGTTGCTCCAGATACGGCAGGGAAATGTCCTGACGCCTGGCGATTTCGCCCAGACACACCGGACCCTCGACGTCATGCAATGCCAGATCCAGCATCGCAGTGACGGCATAGCGGCCCTTGGTGGTAAGTTTCATCTGCCGGCTGCTCCGGATGCTGCCGTTTGGAGTGGTTGTCTATTATAACTAACCGTCCAGCTCAGGTATTTTCCGGCTTGTTTTCCTGCAGTGCTCTCAGCAGCCCGCGCAGAATATTGACTTCGTTCTGGTCCGGCCGCGCCCGTCCGAACAGATGCCGCAAGCGCCGCATCAACTGGCGCGGATTGGCCGGGTCGAGGAAGCCACTGGCCAGGGCCGCGGATTCCAGATGGCCATACAACCCCTCCAGTTCGTCCGCCGTCGCCAGCGGCACGCCGCCCTTGCTTGGCTCCGGGGGCCGCTCGCCGGCCAGCATGAATTCATAAGCGACAATCTGGACCGCAGCCGCGAGATTGAGCGAGGCGTAATCCGGATTGGTGGGAATGTGAAGATGGAGATGGCAGCGGTCCAGCTCCTCGTTGGTCAGGCCGGTGCGTTCGCGGCCGAACACCACGGCGACGTCCTGATCCGCCGGGATTGCCATCAGTTCGGCGACACAGGCCTTGGGCGTCAGGCTGTCCGGCCCGAGTCCTCGCCGTCTCGCACTGGTGCCGGCAACCAGCGCACAGCCGGCCAACGCGGCATCGAGATCCGGGACCACCTCGGCTCGTTCCAGCACGTCGGCCGCACCCGCGGCGCGGGCACTGGCGTCGGGGTGCGGGAAGGCAAGCGGCTTCACCAGCACCAGGCGATCCAGGCACATGGTCTTCATGGCGCGGGCCGCCGCGCCGATATTGCCGGGGTGGCTGGTTTCCACCAGCACAATGCGAATCTGTCGGGGCATGGGATTTTGGAGCGGATTTGGTGCTTCATGGTATTCTACGCGCCCTCGCCGTCCTTGACGGCCCGCTCTTTAACCGGACCCGCCCGTTTGCTTCGCCTGCGAAGAGGTTGTCATGCATCCATTGTTGAACATCGCCGTCAGCGCCGCGCGTCGCGGTGGCGACATCATCACCCGCCACGTTGGCCGGATTGACCGGCTCACGATAAAAACCAAGGCGCAAAACGATTTCGTGAGTCAGGTGGACCGGCTCGCCGAAGAAGAGATCATTTACACCATTCGCAAGGCACACCCCGATCACGCGATTCTCGCCGAGGAAAGCGGTGCACAGGGCAGCAACGACGAGTATGTGTGGGTGATCGATCCGCTCGATGGCACCACCAACTTCCTGCACGGGTTTCCGGTTTTCTGCGTCTCCATTGCCCTCAAGATTCGCGGCCGTCTCGAACACGGCGTGATCTACGATCCCATGCGCCAGGAACTGTTCACCGCGAGCCGCGGCAGCGGCGCACAGGTAGACGGCAAACGCATGCGCGTCAGTCCGCAAAAGACGCTTGAAGGCGCGCTCATCGGCACCGGTTTCCCGTTCCGTGAAAGCCAGGACATATCGACTTACATGAAGACCTTCGAAGCGGTCACCCGCAAGGCCGCCGGCATTCGCCGTGCCGGTTCCGCGGCACTGGACCTTGCCTATGTCGCGGCCGGCCGCCTCGACGGCTTCTGGGAAATGGGTTTGAAGGAATGGGACATTGCCGCCGGCGTGCTGATGATTCAGGAAGCCGGTGGTCTGAGCGGCAATCTCGACGGCACGTCGGATTACCCCGGCAACGGCGACATCCTTGCCGGCGGCGAAAAAATCTTCAAGGCATTGGTAAGCGAGTTCAAACCCTTACTCAGCCCACGATAAGTATTGCCGGCGGATATCACCCGTAGGCGAACACGCCCAACGGGTTGTGCAACAGTGCGATGCTGACGATAAACGCGAACAGGGCGATAGCGGCAGCGAACAATGTCAGCCGCAGCCAGCGCGGCCGTTGCAGACGAAACGCCAGCACGCCCAGCACGATATAACCGATCACACACAGCAGCTTCACCCCCAGCCAGCTGACATGCAGCGGATCGAGTCGCAGCATGATCGCCAGCCAGATTCCCAGCGCCAGCAACAAGGTATCGACGATGTGCGGCAGGATTTTCCAGATCCGGTGTGTCAGTGGTTTTGCCGCAATCACCGTTAACGTATCGCGCAGGACAAACAGCGCGATACTCAGTCCCGCGAACAGGACGTGCAGGAACCTGAGGGTGAGATACATGGCGCTTGCTCCTTGATTGGATCGGCCGCTTGACGCATTTCTGCCTCGGCCGTGGTGTGGCGTGCCACTTGATATATATCAAGTCCCGGCACTCCGCTCCGGGTTTAGACTTGTTTCAAGCCCGTTTGCGTTGTCCGACGCGGATGCATTCTATATCAACTGAAAATGGCACAACCCCCATGAACTGGTTCCGTCACGTCTCACGGTTGCCGGCAGGCAGCGCTCTGCTGCAACAACCCTTCCGTCTGTTCTTTTGCGGTGCGGCACTGTTCGCCAGTCTGGGAATATCACTGTGGGCGACGTTTCTGCACCTCGGGCTGCTGCCAGCCAGCAGTCTGCCGCCCTTGCTCTGGCATGGACACGAGATGCTGTTCGGCTTTGCCGGCGCGCTGATTGCGGGATTCCTGCTTACTGCGGTAGCCAACTGGACCGGACAAGCCACCACCACGCCATTGACGCTGATGCTGCTGGTCGCGATCTGGTTTCTCGCGCGGCTTGCTTTCCTGATGCCGGGCACGTTTCCCTTTTCAGTCGCCGCTACCCTGGACTGCGCATTCTTTCCGCTGCTGGCGGTAACCATTGCGCGCCCCATCGTGCGTGCACGCAATTATCGCAACCTGTTCGTGATCGGTCTCGTCGCCGCATTTGCGCTGGCGGACCTCCTGTTCTTCCTCGGCGACACCGGTGTAATCAATCTGGCACCGACTCGCACCCTGTTCTGGATGATCGATCTTCTCACCGTGCTGATGCTCGCCATCGGCGGCCGCGTGATTCCGTTTTTCACCGGACGGCGCCTGCCAAACGTGCAGGTCTATCGCAATGCGTGGCTGGACCGGTCTGTCAACGGCGGAGCGGCCTTGCTGATTCTGCTCGATCTCGTTACGCCGGGGAGCATGCTGCTCGGCGCAATGTCACTGGCGGTTGCCGCGCTCGCACTCAGCCGTCTTATCGGCTGGCGCCCGTGGCGGACTGTTCCGGAACCCATGCTGTGGATTTTGCACATCGGCTATCTCTGGCTGATCGCCGGGTTGACAGTGCGCGGCATTGCACTGCTTGGCGGTCCGCTGCGCGAAATCACTGCGCTACACGCGATCACAGTCGGTGGTTTGGGTTCGCTCGCCATCGGCATGATGCTGCGTGTATCGCAGGGACATACCGGTCGCGTGATCATCGCCGGGCCGGTGATGACCGCGGCGTTTCTTCTGGTCAGCGTGGCAACCTTGCTCCGGCTCACGGACCTTTCCGGCATGCTGCCGCTTGCTGGAACCTTGTGGGCTCTTGCATTTGCGATGTTGTTCTTCAAATTGCTGCCGATCCAGTTTGGCCCGCCCAGAGCTTGACGCAATGCGTCAAAAGAAAAGGCGCCAATGGCGCCTTTTCTTTTTTTCAGACAGCAAGCCCGTGGTTACGGCATATCGTCGACCGGCTGGTCTTCCTTGCGCCGGATCATCAGATCCGCCTTGTTGAGACCCAGCATCAGCGCCGTGGCACTGGCGATGTAGATCGACGAGTAGGTACCGACGATGATGCCGACAAACAGCGCCAGCGAGAAGCCGTGCAGCACCGGACCGCCCAGAATCAGCAACGCAATCACTACGAGCAATGTAACGCCCGAGGTGATGATGGTGCGCGACAGCGTCTGGTTGATCGAGGTATTGATGATCTCGATCGGCGAACCCTTGCGCATCTTGCGGAAGTTCTCACGGATGCGGTCGAACACCACCACGGTGTCGTTCACCGAATAACCCATCACCGCCAGTACCGCCGCCAGCACGTTGAGATCGAACTCGATGTGCAGCAGCGAGAAAAAGCCGACCACGAACACCACGTCGTGCAGAGTTGCCGCAACGCCGCCGACTGCAAGGCGCCACTCAAATCGGAACATGATGTACAGCAGGATGCCACCGAGGGTCAGAATGAATGCCAGCGTGCCCTTGGTGGCAAGATCCTTGCCGACTTCGGGTCCGACGAAATTCACCTGTTCCAGTTTGACCTGCGGCGTCGCCTTCTGCAGCGCGGCAAGCACCGCGTTACCGGTATCCGTTCCTGAAACGCCTTTCTTAGGTTGCAGACGAATCAAGACTTCCTGCGGGGTACCGAAATTCTGCGCGATGGCGTCCTTGTAACCGGCATCCGCCAGGGCACTGCGCACCTGACGCAGATCGGCCGGCGCCGGATACGACACCTGCACGGTCACACCGCCGGTGAAATCCACGCCCAAATTCAAGCCTCGGATCGAGAGCGAAATCACACATGCCGCCAGAACAACCAATGACATGACAATGGCGAGTTTGCGAACCGCAAGGAACTTGACGGTCGGGGTTTTGTGAAAAAATTCCATGACTCGTTCTCCCCTTAAACCGGCAGCTTGTTGAGTTTGCGGCCGCCGTACACCCAGTTCACGATCGAGCGGGTACCCATGATGGCGGTGAACAATGAGGTCAGGATGCCCAGCGACAGCGTCACGGCAAAGCCCCTGACCGGTCCGGCACCGAACAGTAACAGCATGACTGCAGCAGTGAGCGTGGTGACGTGTGCGTCGATAATGGTCGCGAAAGCACGCTCATACCCGGCGTGGATCGCCGCCTGCGGGGTATTGCCGTTGCGCACTTCCTCGCGTACGTGCTCGTTGATCAGCACGTTGGCGTCCACGCCCATGCCCAGCGTCAGCACGATACCGGCGATGCCCGGCAGGGTCAGCGTGGCCTGAACCATCGACAGCAGCGCCACGGTGAGTACCAGGTTCATGAACACGGCCAGATCGGCGATCACGCCGAATACCTTGTAGTAGATGGCGATGAAACCGACCACCAGCAGAAAGCCCAGCAACGCCGCATAGAAGCCTTGCCTGATATTTTCGGCGCCGAGGCTCGGACCCACCGTGCGTTCCTCGACGAAATCCATCGGTGCCGCCAGCGAACCGGCGCGCAGCAACAGCGCGAGATTCTTGGCCTCTTCCTGTTGCAGGCCGGTGATCTGGAAGCGCTTGCTGAAGATGCCTTGGATCGTCGCCTGATTGATTACGGTATAAATTTTCTTGTGGACCGGCACGGTCTTGCCGTTCACCTGTGTATCGACAGTCTTGGTTTCGATATACAACACAGCCATCAGTTTCTTGAGATTCTCGCGGGTAGTCTCGCCCATCTTGGCAGCGGCCGCGGAATCCAGTGTGACACTCACATCCGGCGTGCCGGTCTGCGAGTCATAACTCGAGATCGCATCCACCAACTGCGCACCGCTCGCGATCACGTCGCGTTTGAGCAATACCGGCTGACCCTGCTTGTCCTTGTAAAGCTGATCATCCAGCGGAATATGATTGGTCTGTTGCGCTTCAACCGCATTGGCCGTCATATCCACCAGTCGGAATTCCAGGGTGGCCGTGCCGCCCAGAATATTCTTGGCGCGGGTGGTGTCCTGAATACCCGGCAGTTCCACCACGATGCTGTTGGCACCCTGCTGTTGCACCACCGGTTCGGCAACGCCCAGTTCATTCACACGATTGCGCAAGGTGGTGATGTTCTGGTCCACCGCCGAACCCTTGATCCTCTGCACTTCCTTGGGGCTCAGACTTGCCACCAGGGAATTGGCGGCGGTACCCGCCGTCACCGTGAATTGCGGATATTCAGTCGTGAGCAGATTGCGCGCCTTGCTCACATCGTCTGCGGAGCGAAATGCCATGTTGACGTTGTCACCGGCCAGCGACAGATCTTCGTAGCGGATCAGCTTTTCGCGGAACGCGCTGCGAATGTCGTTCACGTCGCGTTGCAGCGTGGTCTGCACCGCTGCGTCCAGGTCCACCTGCAACTGGAAGTGCACGCCACCCTGCAGATCGAGACCCTTGGCCATCGGCTGCAAACCGAGATCCTGCATCCACTTGGGAGTGCGTGGCGCCAGGTTCAGTGCGGCGGTGAACTTGTCGCCCAGCTCCTTCTTGACCACGTCCAGCGAACGCAATTGCGCATCGGTATCGGGGAAACGCACCAGCACCTGGCCCTGGTCGATGCCCGCCGATTTGTACGGCAGCTTGGCACTGTCGAGCGCTTCTTCGACCTGGGTCACGGTCGCATCGCTGACCTTGGCGCCGTTTTGCGAAACCTGCAACGCAGGGTCTTCGCCATACAGGTTGGGCGAGGCGTAGAAAAGGCCGATGGCCGTCACCAGGACGACAACGATGTTCTTCCAGGCTGGATAACGGTTAAGCATAGGAATAGTCCGGAAAGCTCAGAGGTTTTTGATAGTGCCCTTGGGCAACACATTGCCCACGGCCTGTTTCTGAATGCGTATATCGACCCCGCTCGCCACCTCGAGGGTGATGAACTGGTCGCCCACTTCCTTGATGCGGCCCAGCATGCCGCCGCTGGTGACCACTTCGTCACCCTTGCCCAGTGCGGCCAGCAGCTTCTGATGTTCCTTCTGCTTTTTCTGTTGCGGCCGGATCAGGAAGAACCAGAAGAAGCCGATGATGGCGACAAACATCACGATGGTGACGACCGGATCCCCCCCGGGCGAGGCGGGCGCGGCAGCGGCGTAGGCGTCGGAAATGAAGAAACTCATGGGTAATCCTGCGTTTTTGGGTCTGAACGGCCGGCCGAAGGCCGGCGCAAAGGGCGGATTTTACAACGTCTGAGGGGCCGGGTGCTCCCCCACGGCAGGTATTAGCGCACCTATTTCACGCCGGACCGGCCTGTTGCCCGGCGGCAAAATCCTCCGCAAACGCCCCGAACCGGCCCTCTCCGATCGCGGCGCGCATGCCCCGCATCAGGGACTGGTAGTAATAGAGGTTGTGGATGGTCATCAAACGGGGCGCCAGAATCTCGCCGCATTTGTCCAGGTGCCGCAAATAGGCGCGGCTGTAGTTGCGGCAGGTATAGCAACCGCAGGCCTCGTCAATCGGGCGGGTATCCGACTGGTAGCCGCTATTGCGGATGCGCAGTACACCCCGGTTCGTAAACAGGTGGCCGTTGCGGGCATTGCGGGTCGGCATCACGCAATCGAACATGTCCATGCCGCGCGCCACCGCGGCCACCAGGTCCTCCGGCGTCCCCACTCCCATCAGATAGCGGGGACGATCCGCCGGCAACTGCGATGCAATGCTATCGAGAATATGCAAACGCTCGGCCTCGCTCTCGCCCACCGACAGCCCGCCGAGCGCGTAGCCGTCGAAGCCGATCCCGGTCAGCCCGCGTAGCGAAGCTTCACGCAGGGCCGGATACATGCCGCCCTGCACGATGCCGAACAGCGCCGAGGGATGAGTGCCGTGCGCCTCCCGGCACCGCTTCGCCCAGCGCAGCGACAACTCCATGGAACTGCGCGCGGTGTCCTCGTCCGCGGGATACGGCGTGCATTCGTCGAACTGCATGATGATGTCGGCGCCCAGTTCGTGTTGCACGCGGATTGAATCTTCCGGGCTCAGAAACACCTTGTCGCCGTTGACCGGCGACTGGAAGCTCACGCCCTGCTCGCTGATCTTGCGCAGTTCGGCCAGACTGAACACCTGGAAGCCCCCGGAGTCGGTCAGGATCGGCCCGTCCCAGTGCATGAAATCGTGCAGATCGCCATGGGCGCGAATGATCTCCGTGCCGGGCCGCAACATCAGATGAAACGTATTGCCGAGGATGATCTCGGCGCCGACCTCGCGCAGTTCTTCCGGCGTCATCGACTTGACCGTGCCGTAGGTCCCCACCGGCATGAAGGCCGGCGTCTCGACCGTGCCACGTTCAAATGTCATGCGCGCGCGACGCGCAGGACCGTCGGTATGCAGCAATTCGAATTTCATGCGCAGAGTTTACCGGATAAATTTCCGGCACTTGTATGCAGCATCCATAAAAAAGGCCGCGCCTTGTGGCGCGGCCTTCAGATCAGGCATCAGTAACGGCCGGTCGCTACCATATCTTCACCCGCTTGTCGGGCGCGAGATACAGCGTCTCGCCAGGCTTGACGTCGAACGCCTGATACCAGGGATCGAGGTTGCGCACTGTTTCGGCACGGAAATGCGGCGGCGCGTGCACGTCGGTGGCAAGCCGCTGTCGCAGCGCGGCGTCGCGGATCTTGTTGCGCCAGGCCTGGCCGAACGCAATGAAGAAGCGCTGATCGCCGGTCAGCCCGTCGATCACCGGCGCAGGTTTGCCGTTCAGCGACAGGTGGTAGGCACGATAGGCGGCGGTCAGGCCCGACACGTCGGCGATGTCCTCGCCCAGCGTCTGTTTGCCGCTCACGTGCAAGCCCGGCAGCGCCTCATATCCGTCGAACTGTTTCGCCAGGGCGTCGGTTGCTGCCTTGAAGTGCTTGAGGTCGGATGCTGTCCACCAGTTCCGCAAGCGGCCTTCGGCATCGAAATCGGCACCGGTGTTGTCGAAGCTGTGGCTGATTTCATGTCCGATGATCGCGCCGATCGCGCCGTAATTCGCTGCTGCATCGGCCTTGGGATTGAAGAACGGCGGCTGCAGAATGGCGGCCGGGAAATTCAGCGCATTCTGGATCGGCAAATTCACCGCGTTCACAGTCTGCGGCGTCATCCACCATTCGCCGCGATCAATCGGTTTGTCGATCTTGGCCTTGGCAAGTTCATATTCGAACTTCAGCACACGCAGATGGTTACCCAGCGCATCGTCGGGCTTGATTTCCAGCGAGGAATAATCAAGCCAGTGATCGGGATAACCCACGCCGACCTTCAAGGTCGTCAGCTTTGCTTCGGCCTTGGCCTTGGTGGACGGCGCCATCCAGCTGAGATTCTGGATGCCCTGCCGGAACGCGGTCAGGAGATTGTCGACCATTTTTTCGGCCGCCGCCTTGGAGGACGCCGGGAAATATTTCGCGGCGTAAAGCTGACCAACCGCATCGCCAAGATCGGTGTTGGTCGCACCGATGGCACGCTTCTCACGCGCACGCTGTTCAGGCGTGCCTTGCAGTTCGGTGCCGAAAAACTTGAAGTTGAGATCAGCGAAAGCTTTCGGCAACAACGGCGCGGCGGCGTTCAAGGTGTGAAATACCAGCAGGTCCTTCCACGCATCGATCGGCTGGTTGCCGACCAGCTTTGACAGACCGGTAATTGCCGACGGCTGCCACACGTCGAAGCGTTTCACGCCATTGAGTCCGGCCGCCTTGAAATAGGCGTTCCAGTCGAGCCCTGGGGCCTTTCTGGAAAATTCCGCCATGCTCCAGATGGTTTTCGCATGCTGGATGTCTTCGCTGTCAACCAGGCTTTCCTGCGCCTGCGCAATCCGGGTTTCCAGTGCAAATATCACCTGCGCTTTCTTTTCCGCGTCAGCGACGCCGGCCAGCTTCAGCAGCGACGCGACATAGGTCTGATACTGCTCGCGCGCCTTGACCATGTGCGGATCTTTCGACAGGTAATAGTCGCGGCTGGGCATGCCGAGGCCGCCTTGCAGCAGATAGGGGATCTGCAGCGAGTCCTCCTCCAGTCCCTTG
>DASUXE010000203.1:0-4218 GCA_036378075.1 Gammaproteobacteria bacterium | reverse complement strand
AAGGAGCTTCCCGCGCGCGAGTGGACCTTGCTGGTACAGGACACTGATAAGTACGTTCCCGAACTGGCACGCTTGCTGGATCGGTTCCGCTTTATCCCAAACTGGCGCATTGACGACCTGATGGTCAGTTATGCCACCGACGGCGGCGGTGTCGGACCACATGTTGACGCCTACGATGTCTTCCTGTTGCAGGCACAGGGCTTCCGGCGCTGGGCAATCAGCACTGAAGCGCATTTCGATGCCGGAATTCCGGGGCTGGACCTCAAGCAGGTTCGTGATTTCGTAGCGCAGCAGGAATGGCTGCTGGGCCCGGGTGACATGCTGTATCTGCCGCCGGGCGTCGTGCACGAAGGCACTGCGGTCGGTGATTGTCTCACCTTCTCCATCGGTTTCCGGGTACCGTCCGATGCGGAGATGCTGGCGGATCTGGCCGGCTTGCTGATCGGCAAGACTGAACAGAGCGCGCGTTTTTCCGATCCCGAACTGCGTGACAGCAGCGATGACCCGGGTTTGATCTCACATGCGGTCATGCAGCGGCTGCGCAAACGGCTGCGTGCACTCCTCGCCGTCGATTCCGACATGCTTGACGAATGGTTCGGACGCTTCATCACCGAACCCAAACCCTGGCTGCACGTTACACCGCCGCGCCGCAAGCTGACTGCCACGCAAATGAAACAGTCGCTGGAAACACGCGGTCTGGCCCGGGATGACGCCACCAACCTGAGCTGGATGCAGACATCTGGCGTAACCCTGAGACTGTTTGCCGATGGACGCTGCCACGTCTTGCCATCCAGACTGGCCGCGCTCGCCGCTCTGCTGTGCCGGCAGCATGCGTTCCCCAACACACTGCTCCGGAAATACCTGCGTGACGCCGCGGCGCTGCAAGTCTTCACCGATCTTTACAACGCCGGGACGGTACGTCTCGAATGAAAATGCGGGGTCTCAGTGTGCACAAGGCGGACCCGGCGGCCAACAAGGCAGCGGTCCGCCAGGTGGTTGACGAAGTGTTCGCTCACGAGCGGGGTGCCACAGTGGCGGAAGAGTGGGACAATCTCGATGCCATGTGTCCGTACGTACGGGCATTTGACCGGCTGGAGAGACCGATTGGAACCGGTCAGATTGGCTGCATGGCGATGCTTGCAGAAGCACGCCAACCTGGATTGCAGCAGGCATTTCTGCATGCACAGATGCGCGCCATTTCCTTTTATTCACGACATGGATTCGTGATCCACGGTGCGGAATTCATGGAGGCAAATATTCTGCATCGCCAAGTAACATGCCGCCTGCAATGAATGATGAAAACACAACCCGGATCGAACTCGCCAGCGCGGTTGATTGCCGGAATGCGGCACTTGAGCTGGTAAAAAATACCCACCGCACGCTGGCCTTGTTTACCCGTGATCTGGAGCCCGCGATTTTCGGCACCGTGGAATTTGCCACCGCGCTACAGCGGCTGGCGTTGCGCAGCCGCTTTACGCACATCCGCATCGTCGTCATCGACCCTGCAAGAGCGATTCGAGACGGCCACCGGGTGGTAGAGTTGGCGCGCAGACTGACCAGTTTCATCGAGTTCCGGCGCCCCTGCCCCGACCATGCAAGCTTGCTGGACACCTTCATGGTGACCGATGAAAGCGGTGTGCTGTATCGACCGGATTCGGGCCGTTACGAAGGTTTTGCCGACATTAACGATCCATTGGAAGCACGCAGGTACTTGCGCCAATTCGCCGAGATCTGGTCCCAGGCGGAACCTGAACAGGAATTCCGCCGTCTTGGGCTTTAGCGCCATCTTTCCCAAGCCTTACGTCACGCGGTAGAGTTGCATAATGGTCTGGAAGCCCCACGTCACCGTCGCTGCAATTGCCGAACTGGACGGACGCTTCCTGGTGGTCGAAGAACGGGTTCGTGGCCAGGTGGTCATCAACAATCCCGCCGGCCACCTCGAAGAATCGGAAAGCTTCCAGGACGCCATTCGCCGTGAGATGCTGGAAGAAACCGGCTGGGAGTTCGAGCCTGACCGCCTTACCGGCATTTATCTGTGGAAGAACCGGCGTCTCGACACCACCTTCTTGCGCGTCACCTTCTTCGGCCACTGTATCCGCCATCACCCCGAACGGCCTCTCGATCGAGGCATCATCGGCCCGAAATGGCTGACCCGTGATGAACTGGAAAGCGGACAGCATGCATTGCGCAGCCCCATGGTGATGCGTTGCATCGACGATTATCTGGCCGGTTGCCGCTATCCGCTGGAATTGCTGACCTGTTTTCCCCGGTTCGAGGCCAGTCTTGACGACGCCTGACTTCTTTCGCGGTCAGGCTCGCGCAGAGCTGGCGTAAAATACCTCCATGAACACAGATATCCAGCATGTCATAGTCGGCCTGTCCGGCGGCGTGGATTCCGCTGTTGCTGCCCTGCTTTTGAAACAGCAGGGCTACCGGGTGGAAGGCCTGTTCATGGACAACTGGGAAGATGACGAGGACGAAACGTATTGCACTACGGCTCAGGATTTTCAGGATGCCCGTCAGGTTTGTGAAATCCTCGATATCCCGTTGCACAAGGTGAATTTTGCCGCCGAGTACCGGGAACGGGTATTCAGCTATTTCCTCGACGAATATGCCGCCGGGCGCACTCCCAACCCGGATGTCATGTGCAACAGCGAAATCAAGTTCAAGGCATTTCTGGAATATGCATTGCGGCTGGGCGCCAATCGCATTGCTACCGGACACTACGCCCGTACCGAAACCGATTCAACCGGCACCAGGCTGCTGAAAGCGCGCGATAGCGGCAAAGACCAGAGCTACTTCCTGCATGCAGTGCCGCAGGCCGCACTTGCCAAGACTCTGTTCCCGCTCGGTGAACTGCAAAAGCACGCCGTACGGGAGCTGGCGCGTGCGGCAGGTTTCGCCAACCATGCCAAGAAAGACAGCACGGGAATCTGTTTTATCGGTGAACGCCACTTTGCCGAATTTCTGGGCCGTTACCTGCCGGCCAGGCCCGGCGAAATACAGACGCCGGAAGGGGAATTACTGGGCACCCATCAGGGGCTCATGTACTACACCCTTGGTCAGCGACAGGGTCTCGGAATCGGCGGTCGGCACGGCGGCGATACCTCACCCTGGTACGTGTCCGGCAAGGATCTGAAACGAAATATTCTGACCGTTGTGCAAGGACACGAGCATCCCGCACTGCTGCAGGATCGACTCGTCGCCACCCAGTTGCACTGGATCGCCGGCTCTGCTCCGGCTGCCGAATTCGAGTGCAGCGCCAAAACCCGCTACCGTCAGGCCGACCAGACATGCCGCGTCCGGACACTGGCAAACGGCAACTGCGAAGTCACCTTTGCGCGAGCGCAACGCGCGATAACCCCCGGACAATATGTGGTTTTCTATCAGGGCGACGAATGCCTGGGTGGCGGCGTGATTCAGGAAACCGGCGCTGCCAGCCTGCCAGCAACCGCAAGGAAACGGGCATGAGCCGCAGTCTCGAAGACCGGGTGCTGGCGCTGGCCGGCGTGGTGCAGGCCGCCGCACTGGTAAATGAAGTCGCCACTGCCGGGCGCGGCGACGAACGCTTTGTGACCTCCACGCTGACCAGCATCATCAAGACCGAAGCTGCAGATGTACCGGAGGTGTTCGGCGGGATCAGCGGTCTCGGCTGCGGCCTGCGCCGGCTCGCCGGCTTGCTTGATGCTGGCAACGAGGCGGAAGACATGCCGGTGTTGCGGTACACCCTCGGCTTGATGCAGCTTCAGGGCAAAGTCATGCGTCGGCGCAAACTGGCCGGGCGGCTGGAAAGCGGTGTGGGCCGGGCGCGCCAGCAAATGCGCCATTTCGGCGCGATGCACAGCAACGTCCTCGCCGGTCTGGCGGACACCTATCTGCATACGGCCGGCACGATTCAGCCGCGCATCATGGTGACAGGCGATCCGACACAGCTGCAAAATCCGCGGGTCGTCAATCTGGTGCGTAGCCTGCTGCTGGGCGGCATGCGCGCTGCGGTCCTGTGGCGGCAGTGCGGCGGTTCCCGCTGGGCGCTGTTGTTCATGCGCGCCAGCCTCCTCAAGGAGACTCAGCGTCTGCTCCGCAAATCCGGCGGCAGCTACGTCTGAACATCATTACGTTCAACCGCTTCATACCTTATAATAGGCACACATTCTTTACTCCCGCGCGCCGCTCTCTACTTCGTTACTTGACGGCGTCAGCAGGTTCTTTATTTCACGC
>DASUXE010000202.1:0-2005 GCA_036378075.1 Gammaproteobacteria bacterium | reverse complement strand
CTGCGGCAGACGCGAACCCATGAACAGCGCACGCTGGTATTCACCGCCGGCGAATTCGCGGGCCTGTTGCACGAAGCCGGCAAGGTCCGCGGGCTTGTTGGGAAGCTTGTCATGCTCCCAGGCAATGGCCGCGTAGGTCGGCAGATAGGTGACGTATTCGAGGTCGGTGCCGGGCATGGTGTCGCCGTAATTCAGCACTGACGACACCAAAATCACGCCGTTGCAGGCGATACCGTTATGCTGCAGCCAGTCGACAAGGTTTGCCGAACGGGTGGTGCCGTAACTTTCGCCCAGCAGGAACTTCGGCGAATTCCAGCGGTTGCTGACCGTGATGTAACGGCGGATGAATTTTCCGAACGCTTCGACATCCTGATCCACGCCCCAGAAATCCTTGCCCTCATGCTTCCCGACCGGTTCGCTGTAGCCGGTGCCGATTGCGTCGATGAACACGAGATCGCTCTTGTCGAGCAGCGAATACTGGTTATTGACCAGATCGTAGGGTGGTGGTGGTGTGGGTTTGGCATCGCTGGTCACGATGCGCATCGGACCGAACGCACCCATGTGCAACCAGATTGAAGACGAACCGGGACCGCCGTTGTACAGGAAGGTCACTGGACGTTTGCTGGCATCCTTCACCCCGTCCATTGTGTAGGCAATGTAGAACACACTCGCGCTGGGTTCGCCCTTATCGTCGCGAATCAGCAGGGTGCCGGCAGTGGCGGTGTAATCAATGGAGTGACCATCGATGGTCACGCTGTGGTGCGTAACGGTACGGGTTTCCTTCGGGACCGGCTTTTCGGCGGCCGCAGCCGGTTTGGCGTTGGCGGTATCGGCGGCGAACGCCGGTGATTGCAGCGCCAGGAATGCCAGCAGCGGCATCAGCAGCAGTTGTTTCATGCGTACTCTCCCAGTGATGGAGTCGGACTGAAGTAACCGGTTCTGACCCCGGCCAGAGCTCAATGGTTCCTCATCCTGTCAGTGGTGCAGTTTGCGGAACGCGTCGC
The DNA here is from genome assembly GCA_036378075.1 of Gammaproteobacteria bacterium. Taxonomy (GTDB): domain Bacteria; phylum Pseudomonadota; class Gammaproteobacteria; order Natronospirales; family REEB76; genus DASSKW01. The sequence goes on along the minus strand of DASUXE010000202.1, from coordinate 1,001 downwards.
GGGTCAGGTTCTCGGGCCCGCTGTTGCGCGCCACCACGTTGTCTTCGATGCGGATACCGCCGAATTTGCGGAATTCATCCACCCTGTCCCAGTTGATGCTTGAGCTGTGCGGACCAGCCTTGAGCGCAGCCAGCAACGACGGAATGAAATACAGTCCCGGTTCGATGGTAACCACGAAATTCTCGCCCAGCGTCCGCGTGGTGCGCAGATAGGGATGACCTTCCGGCCGTGGGATTTCACCGCCTTCCGGTGCTGCCTGGCGTCCGCCTACATCGTGCACCTGCAAACCGAGCATATGGCCGAGACCGTGGGGAAAAAACGTGCTGCTGATGCCGTTGGCAACGATCTCGGCCGCCGGCAGCTTCACGAATCCGAACTCGTGCAGCAGTTTTGCGATTGTCTGATGGGATTCCAGGTGCAGGGCCGCGTAGTCGAGCCCGGGTCTGACTTTGGCGGCGAGTTGCTGTTGTGCGCCGTCGAGGGCATCGATCAGCGCCTGGAAATCATCCTGCTGTGCCGAGAAGGTACGCGTTACATCCGACGCGTAACCGTTGATCTGCGCACCCGCGTCAATCAGGAATGCGTGATATTGTGCAGGTTTGTTCGTGTTCCAGAACTGATAGTGCAGCGTTGCAGCGTGTTCATTCAATGCAATGATGGCGTGGTAAGGCAGCTCGTCGTCCGTCTGACCGCAGCTTTTGCAGTATGCGGTATGAATCTCGAATTCGCTGGCGCCGCTGCGGAATGCCTGTTCGGCGGCACGATGTGCCTTGGCGGCACGGGCGTTGGCGATGCGCATGCATTCAATTTCATATTCGGTTTTGGCGGCGCGCGCATAATGCAGACGCTGAATCAATGGCTCCGGGTTTGCGGCGGCAAATCCCCAGTCCCCGAAACGATCCTGCCATTCGCCGATGAACGCGCAGTTCTTTGAGATTGCCAACGCGGCTTTTGCTTCGTCCGGTTGTTTGATGATGCGGATATCGAAATGCTCAACCCAG
>DASUXE010000201.1:0-3639 GCA_036378075.1 Gammaproteobacteria bacterium | reverse complement strand
CATCCGCAACAGGCCAATACGCGCGCTGATAACCGGGCGTTCTTTCATGATCGCTTCGTCCATGCGCAGTTCGAGCGATTCCGCATCGTCGGACTTACTCTCGTTGAATACGGTCAGGATGCGGCCCAGCGGATTGTTCAGATCGGCCTTTGAGGAATTCATCTGGGCCTTGATCTTGCCGCCCGCCAGAGTCAGATACGCGCCGCGTTCGAGAATGACCAGCACGCCGATCAAACCCAGCACGATGATGATCCAGCCCGCCACATGTCCCTGCCCGATGCGTTCCCAGGCAGTCGGCTGATTAACCAGCGTCGCAAGCAGCGTGCCGCCGGTCGGGTCCACCGCCATCGGCAGGATACCGCTGCTAGCAGTCGACAGATCTGCGGCCAGGCTGCGATACGCGCCGGCAGGCTGCCGATTGAGTTCAACCAGCGCGCCGGTTTCCGGCAAGTAGCGCAGGTAGCTGTCACCATTCACCGCGTCAAACACGCCCACCCGCACCACGTTGGTTTTCAACTGGGTGCCATCTTCACGGGTAATGGTGGCGGGAAACTTGGTGACCTTGCCTTCCTCGACCATTTCCTGCTGCATCAGGAACCAGAGTTTGCGCAAATCGTCCAACGATGGCAGATCACGGCTTTCTGCCATGCGTGCCAGGGTTACGCCGCGTCCGGGATACTGGGCCGACACCAGCGAGTTATCCAACGTACTTTTCAGATCGCTCGCAGTCTGGCGCGCGCTGTCGAACACCTTGCTGAAATCGCCTTCGCGGGTATGCAATTGATTGATCAGGTCGTTCAGTTTTTGCTGATTGGCATCAAAACTGGCCTGCAATTGATTGTTACGCGCCTGTTCGTTGCTGAGCGCTTTTTTTGCTTCCGCCAGAATCTGGGCTTGCTGCGCATTCTGTTGCACGAATTGCTGTTCGCGCTGCTTATTGAGCGCGGCGTTTTCGGACGAAGCGCTCTTGACCTGATTAAGCAGCTGATCGAGGGTCGCCGCCTGTTGGGCGGCGAGCAAGCTGCCGCTCAGACTCAGTGCCGCTACTGCCAGCAAACTCTTTACGAAGCCGTTCATTTCGCCACCTCCGGCACCGTCACCGGCAACTCAAGCACATTGGGGGCCGCCTGCTTGTTTGCGATCGCGATACCTTCCGCCACCGCGTTGGCATATTTGCTGTCCACCACCCAGTTCTGTTTCTGCTTGTCCCAATAGCCGGTTTCGCTGTGATCCAGCGTCTGATACGCCAGCACCAGATGTCCGATACGCAGGAAATTGACGGTGCGGGCATGTCCGCCCTGCGAGAGGTCGCCGCGGTAACTGCTCATGGTCTTGCCAGCGGCAATTTCCGCGTTATAGGCATCGATGACTTTGCTGTACTTGTCCGCCACCGACACGGTTGCGTCGTTGATGGTTTCGCGCAAACGCTGAACTGCGGCCAGTCGTTCATTAAGCTTGTAGGGAATATCCAGTTTGACGAACTGCTGCAGGCTGTCCACCATCTGCTGCATCAACGGCACCAAACCCTGCTCGACCACGCCGACCTGCGAGGTCTGCTGGGCAAGCGATGTCATCTGGTCCTGCTGCGACTGGATGAACTGCTGCAGCTGGTCGTCGTAGGCGCGCAGCTGGTCGTTCTGCTGTGCAACCTGCAGATACTGGTTGAGCATGGCCTGGGTTTCGGCCGAGATCTTGTCGATCTTCTGCTGCGAGTTGGCGGCCGATTTGTCCAGGTTGTTCTGGGCCTGAACCACCGATGTGACCTTGGGCGGCGCGGCTTGCACCGCGGCCGTCGCCAGCACGGCACCGAACGCCAGAATGGCCGGTATCGAGATGTTCTTCATGGCTGGACCTGTCTGTAATGAATTTGGAGTCCGTACCGGGGCCGCCTCGGGGCCCACAGTCAGGGAGTAGCTTATGGAATGTATCAGACCTGAAACGCGGTTGAAACTCCAAACGGGTCCCTGTCGCCCCAACGGCTTATCCGGCCGAGCCAGACGCGCCCCTCAGGCCCGCCAGATCAGACAGCACCTGGCCAGCGTTGGCCTTGGGATCCACATCCCGGTAGTGCCTGGCGACGCGTCCCTGCGGATCGATCAGAAAGGTCTCGCGGCGAGCGTAATGGAACAAGCCGAGAAACGATGTCAGCACCCCATACGTGGCGGCCACCTGGTGGGTAGTATCCGCCAGTAACGGGAACGGCAGATGATATTTCGCTGCAAACGCCGCATGCGAGCGGGTGTCATCCAGGCTGACGCCCAGCACTTGCACGCCGAGGGCCTGGAATTTCAGCAGATCGTCCCGGAAGGTACAGGCCTCGGTGGTGCATCCCGGGGTCTCGTCCTTGGGATAGAAATACAGCACCACCCACCGACCGTGATACTGCGAGAGGCTGTGCCACTGCCCATTCTGGTCCTGGAGTTTGAAATCCGGTGCCGTTTGCCCGTCTCGCGGCGCATCCGCGGCGGCCACCACGAATGCCATCGACAGCATCAGGGACAACACCATTATTTTGCGCATCCGCATTGCATCCACCTCTCGCGTCCGACCGTAGTAATGACTGAGGCACCGCCCGCGGGTTCCAGAATACTTGAAGCCCATGCGGTGCAGTGCCAACCTTTGTTCACGGGGTCGGATTGACCCTCGCTGGTTAACGATACGACGCGATTCCCGCAAAGGATGCAGCCATGATTCGACCTCTCAACCGTTACCGCCCCAAATTACTGCGCGCCGTACTCGGCGCCAGTCTCGGTTTGCTGATCTCCGCCTGCATGACCGCCAACCTCAAGGAGCCGATGCCGAGCACGCTGGTGCCCGCCCCCCAGGCCGCGGCATCGCATCCGCTGGTCGTGGTGCTGCCTGGCCGCTATGACAGCCTCGGCGATCTGCAAACCAAAGGCATCGCGCAGGCGATTCAGAAAAGCTGGCCGGTTGCCGATGTGTTGCTGGTCGGCGCCACGCCACCCTACTACATGGATGGCGGGCTCGTGCGCCGCCTGCGTGAACAGGTCATCGAACCGGCACGGCAAAAAGGCTACCGCGAAATCTGGCTGTCCGGCGCATCCCAGGGCGGGATGGGCAGCCTGTTTTATGAACGAAACTACCCCGGCGATGTGACCGGTCTGGTGCTGTTCGCGCCGTACATGGGCCCGGACCGAGTGGTTGCCCGGATCGCGAAGGCCGGTGGCCCCGCGCAATGGCAGCCGCCGTTGCCAAAACCGGCGATCCTGAACGGCGACAACTACCAGACCGAAATCTGGCGCACCGTGCATGACTGGAGCAAAGACACTGCGCGCACACACGAGATATGGCTCGCCTGCGGCGCCGATGACGACCTCCTGCCAGCGGCGAGGATGATTGCGACGCAACTGCCGCCTGGGCATTTCATCGAATTGCCGGGCGGGCACGAATGGAAAGTGTGGGATGTGGCTGCCACCCGCATATTCGCGCAGATCGCCAGCGCTTCAGCTACACCCTGACACATCGCCGCCAGCGTGCGGCGAGCCGCGAGCGAACCGCCGGGGTGGTTTGGCTTGATCTGATCACTGCAAGCCAAACCATCACGCGGCGGCTGATACACTTGGCGCCCGCTATGTCCAATTCCGCCGCCACCCGCCAGACTCTGCGCCAGCACCCGGC
>DASUXE010000200.1:0-2888 GCA_036378075.1 Gammaproteobacteria bacterium | reverse complement strand
TCTTCGGAAGTGAAAGGCGTCGTGGAGTCACTGATGGCCGAACGACTTCAGGAATTCCTGCTGGAAAAGCCCGGCGAAGCCAAAATCATCGTCGGCAAGGTGATCGATGCCGCGCGCGCGCGCGAAGCCGCGCGCAAGGCGCGCGAGATGACGCGGCGCAAAGGTGCGCTGGATATTGCGGGATTACCCGGCAAGCTCGCGGATTGTCAGGAACGCGATCCGGCGCTCTCGGAATTGTTTCTGGTCGAGGGCGATTCCGCCGGCGGCTCAGCCAAACAAGGACGTGATCGCAAGTACCAGGCGATCCTGCCGCTCAAGGGCAAGATATTGAACGTGGAAAAAGCGCGCTTCGACAAGATGCTGTCATCCGCGGAGGTGGGTACGCTGATCACCGCTTTGGGTTGCGGCATTGGCAAGGAAGAATTCAATCCCGACAAATTGCGCTACCACCGCATCATCATCATGACCGACGCGGATGTGGACGGTTCTCACATTCGTACCTTGTTGTTGACATTCTTCTACCGGCAGATGCCGGAGTTGATTGCGCGCGGCCACATCTACATTGCGCAACCGCCGCTGTACAAGGTGAAGCGCGGCAAGCAGGAACAGTATGTCAAAGATGATACAGAACTCAACAGCATGCTGCTGCAGGCCGCTATCGATGGCGCCCAGCTTCATCTGAACGAGAGTGCGCCGCCGATGAGGGGTGCAGCACTGGAGACGCTGGCCGCCCAGTACATGGAAGTCATGGCCATGACCCGCCGCTGGGCACGGCGCTACGACGGCCGCGTGCTTGAAAAACTGCTGTACGTTCCGATGGTGGCTGTGGAGCGCTTCAGCGACAGCGACTGGTTACGCGACTGGGCGTCGCAACTTGAACAACGCCTCAATGCAGACGATGGCAGCGGCACCCGTTACAGCGTTGCCGTGCACAAAGAAGCAGCGCGCGAGGTACCGAGCCTGAAGATCACACGTGTTCACCACGGTCTCGCCACCGACAAGTTGATACACCGCGAATTCTTCAGTTCCGGCGAGTACAAGCTCATCGCCGCGCTGGGTGCGCAGCTGGACGGATTGATCGGCGAGGGTGCGTATGTGATGCGCGGCGAGCGCCGCCAGGAAGTGTCCAGTTTCAAACAGGCCATGGGCTGGTTGCTCGACGAAGCAAAACGCGGCCAGGCAATCCAGCGCTATAAAGGCCTTGGTGAAATGAATCCGGAGCAGTTGTGGGAAACCACCATGAATAGCGAAACCCGGCGCTTGTTGCGGGTTCGAGTCGAAGATGCGAACAGCGCCAGCGACGTGTTCACCACGCTGATGGGAGACGCGGTCGAACCCCGGCGCGAATTCATCGAAAAGAACGCACTGGATGTTGCCAACCTGGACGTCTGATCTGGCGTCTTGTTTTGAGCCTGCTGGTGATAGCAGGCTCAGCGCTGTGCTGAGCCCTGTTTTTTTTCCATCACGATACCCGCATAACCCGGACTGATCTCTTTCATCCGGCTCTCGATCCAGTTCTGCAGTTCGGCATTCACCTCGTCGGGTTTGCGTCCGTTGGCATAAACGGGTTTACCGATCCTGACTTGCACAGTGCCGGGATGTTTCAGAAACGCATTGCGCCGCCAGAAGTCGCCGGCGTTGTGCGCGACCGGCACGATCGGGCGGCCGGTCTGCTCTGCCAGTAACGCACCGGAAAGCCCGTAACGCCGGGTGGTGCCCGGTGGCATGCGAGTACCTTCGGGAAATATCGATACCCACAGACCGGCAGACAGACGCTTTTGTCCCAGCTCCATGACTTGCTTCACTGCAGAATGGCCTGCCCGGCGGTTGATCGCAATCGGCTCCAGTGCGTAGATCGCCTGACCCACCAGCGGTAACCATAACAACTCGCGCTTCAATACCCAGCTCTGGTCCGGAAACAACAGCAGCTGCGCCATGGTTTCCCAGGTGGATTGATGTTTCCAGTAGGCGATGGCGTTCTGGCGCGGAATGTTTTCCAGGCCCGACACCTGATAGTCCAGATGGCAGACATGCTTGAGCATGAAGAACTGCCAGATCACCCACTGCCGGGCGACCCAGTGACCGAAGCGCTTGCCGAACGCGAACGGTGAGACGACCGCAACCACGATACTGAAAATGCCGGCGGTCGTTACCATGAAAATGTTGTAGAGCAGGGAGCGCAGCCAGATCATGACTTCGTTCCGCGTATCAACGCCGCAGCAGCGGCCGCCAGATCACGAAAGATCTCGATATCGGCGGTTTGGTCGAGCTGTTGCAGTGTTTTTTCCCCGTAACCGCTGCGCACCAGGATGGGCCGGGCACCGACCGCACGGGCGGCTTCCAGATCGCGCAATGAATCACCGATCACGGGCACGCGGTCCAGCGGCACACTGAACTTTGCGCTGATCTGTTTCAGCAGACCGGGTTTGGGTTTGCGGCAGTCGCAATGATCATCGGGATGGTGCGGACAGAAAAAAATCCCGTCCAGGTGCGCGCCTTTCTCGGCAAGAGCCTGCGTCATTCTGCCGTGGATTCGTTCCAGTGCTTCCCGATCGAACAGGCCGCGTCCGATACCGGCCTGATTACTGGCAACCACCACGGTAAAACCGGCCCGGTTAAGTTCCGCGATCGCCTCGAGACTGCCCGGCACGGGGATCCACTCGTCGGGGGATTTTATATAGGCGTCCGATTCCCGGTTGATAACCCCGTCGCGATCGAGAATGACCAGCCGCATCACTCTACCTGGATGCGTGACAGGTCCGCAGTGTGCAGGAACAGCCCGCTCAGGCTCTGCAGCAATGCCAGACGGTTGTTGCGTACCGCCGGGTTTTCATCCATCACCATGACTTCATCGAAAAACTTGTCTACCGGTACCCGCAGTGCCGCCA
>DASUXE010000199.1:0-8317 GCA_036378075.1 Gammaproteobacteria bacterium | reverse complement strand
AACGTCAGGCGCGGAAAAAAGAACATGAACAAAATGAACCAGAGGCCGTGATGGACCCAGAAACTATCCATGACGCGTCATCGACCCGTTATTGACATTGTCCGGCATCGGTCGGTGATCAAGAAGGTAAAGATTATGCGGGGACAGGTCAGCCAGCCGTTCCATATCGAGAATTTTCACCCGCCTGTCGTCCACCGTCACAATCTTCTGTTTCGCCAGCCGGGTGAATATCCGGCTGACGGTTTCGGAGGCAAGCCGCAGGCGATTTGCAATATCGGTATTTGGCATCGGCAACAGATATTCGAACGGCGAATAACCGCGCTCCTGAAACCGGCGGGAAATGCCGTAAAGCATAGTCGCCACTTTCTGGGTTGCGGTCAGGTTCGCGGCTGAAAACCGCGCCCGGATGAGTTCATGACTGAAAATGTCATGCAGTCTCGTATACAGCGACGGGAATTTCGCTGCCAGGCGCTTGTACTCGCTGTACGGGATCCGGCAGGCCACCGACGTATTCAGCGCTACCACGTGATACTGATAGGAACGGTGGGCAAGCGCGTGCAGACCCATGATTTCGCCGGTGAAATAAAAACCGGTGATCTGCTCGCTGCCGTGCCGGTCAACGACAAATGCCTTGAAGAATCCGGTGAATACTGCGAACAAGTCCGAGAAAGGTTCATTCACCCGGTACAGATAATCACCTTTGTGCAGCACTTCGGTGCGCTTCACCACCTTGCTGAACTCGGCCAGCTGTTCGGGACTGAGCAATGCGGGCAGACAAATATCGCGTACCGTACACTGCTCGCAGCTGCGAGTTTCCAGCCTGGGGCTTGGGCTCGCCGTTCCATGATTTTTTCTCGGCATCTGGCCGCTCCTTGTTCCGTTCGGTTCCGCAATCGCGAGGGCAACGCCTCACGATCCAGACTCCACCGAGAGTCTCCAGGCGCCCACGGATTCGATAACAATTTGTTCACGCTAAAGGTCGCGGCCAAGGCAAACATTGATCCTGGTCAATAAGTTATGGAATAACAACCGGCATCGCCCCAGACTGCGGAACCTCGCGCCCGCCGGCGGGGCCGGCCCATTTCCGGCTCGCCCCGCCAGGGATCGGGCCCCGGATACGGGCCGGGACCGGCGCAAGGGGCACCGGCGTACCGCAGCCGTCCCTTGCAGCTGGCCGCAGATTGTGTCGCGCAGGCGCAAAAAAAATCGCCCAAACGGGCGATATGCAACAGCGTAATGCGGGTCCCCGGCGTCTTCGTACGACGCCGGGGCACAAACTTGTCCTGCTTTACTGGATGTGTACCGGTTTGCCGCGATAACAGCCGAGCGTGTAAGGAAAGGCGTTTGTCACATGGTAGTGGTACATCACCACGGTCTTGCCGTTGAATGTAATGGCATGGGTATGCCCATGACACTCATCCAGATCGGCATCGCTCAGTGGTACCCCATCCTCGCCGAGGTTGCCATAAATCGGAAAGCCGTCCGCGGCATAGCCAATCACCGGTGAATGCTGATTGGCGACATCCTGCGCGCTGGCAGGCAGACACGATTGCGGAATGCCGGTGTGGTAATGATAGGCATTGCTGCCGTTCGGGTGCCCGTCACAGCTGTCCTGTATTTCCCACGCACCCGCGTCACGATTGTCTTTATCAAGCCCTGCAAAGAGTTTGACGCCGGTGACAAAAATTCCGATCGTGCCTTCGATGCAATGCGGTGCACTTTGCACGCTGGGATTGTCGGGAAGGCTCCAATTGATGGTCTGTGACTGAATGCTGTTCGGATTGGTATCGTAGGTATACGCCGGATCCGTTTTCGCAATCGGGAACGTCCCGGTGTTGTGAGTCGGCAGATCGTCGCCAGTGATGGCCAAATTACTGCCGTTATCAGTGGCATTGAAACCTGTTGATGACCAGCTCACGTTTCCCTCTACTGCAAGCTTCTTGGTCTCATCCCAGGTTGTGCCGTCACTGTTAAACCAGGGCCCTTTGCCGCTGGCCCCGCCGCCGGTGGTCGCCGAACACTCGTAGATCCACCCCACCGCCGGCGTAGTGGTTGTGACGTAGTTGTCACCCACCGTCAGATGTGTCAGGTCTTCGGGATCAAGACTCAGCGGTGTTGCGGACATCGCGGTCGAAGCCGCGCCGGTACCCACGCTATTGGTCGCCGTTACCGTACAGGAACGGGTAACACCGCCGTTCATGCCGGTTACGGCAATGGGACTCGCAGTACCCGATAAAGTGAATGTGGTATTGCCATCGGCCGTACAAGTCGCGGTGTAGCTGGTAATCGCAGCCCCACCATCAGAACTCGGCGCAGTAAATGTCAGGGTGAGACTGCCATTGCCGGCAGTGAGGCCGGTGAGCGTTGGCGCGCCAGGTACCGAAGCGGTGCTGCCACCACTACTCCCGCCACCGCTGCCGCCTCCGCTACTTCCACCCCCGCTGCTGCCGCTCCCACTGCCACTTCCGCTACTGCCGCTACTGCCGCTGCCGCTGCTGGAACTGCTGCTGGACGTAGAAGTGCTGCTGCCGCCTCCGCCGCAGGCGGCCAGTGCCAGGAGTGAAATCAGGGGAACGCCGAGGATCAAACCGCGCTTGCCTGCCAACATACACAACCCCTTTGTTTAACAGTCGTAGGTAAAATCATAAGGCAACATAATGTCCGCGCAAGCCCCCCCCACCCCCGGGGGATGGCACTATCCGTGCTGCCATCAGCCGGTCTGGAAAGGCCTCGCGGAACAAGGGGACTGCGGAGAATATGAATATCTTGACCCCGGATGAGGGTGTCACACGAGGCTGGCGACGCTCCCGCTGATCAAGACCGCCGCCAGCAGAATCAGCATCGCGATTGCGAAGACCGCCAAGTATTTCCAGATGACGACCTGACTGCTCAACACCTCTTCCAGCGCGGCCTGACCATCTGCCGGAATGCGTGCTATCGCGCCGACATAGCGCAGCAACAGGAAACCGGGTATCAGGCACAGGAAAATCGCCAGCACCAGATAGATGATCGCGAAGGCCGGACCCAGAAACAGCGCGAGGTCGGGCTTCGACGCTGCCGCGGTAAATGCCAGTGTCAGCGCCAGGCCGGCGAAGATCATCAGGATCGTGAACACAAAGCCGAGAATCGCAAGCGTCTTCGCCCACGGACGGATCGCATTCAGGGAATTCAGCATGCGTTCGGAAACGATTATCTGTTCCGGCATTTTCACTCTCCCGAGTCAGAGGCGCAGTTCCCATGCGCACTGATAATTCATCAACCACACACCAAACAACGCGGCAAATCCCGCGCGCTGAAAATTCCAGCGCTGAGTGCTCTATTTTGCAATCTCGCCATACGCCTTATCGAAGGCGGTTCCATCGGCAATCTGTCGCAACAATGCATTGACCGCAACAGGCCCGCCTCGTTTTATCATCCAGCGATCCACTCTGCATGCAGCTACTGCATACAGCAGCACGTCTCTATTTGCCTGCTGAACCCAGACAACCATGTCGTTGGGCAAGTTCCCGGACGGTTCAGCCACACACCGGTCATGGTACTTACCGGCCGGAGCCAGGTAATACGGATCGTCTGAAACAAGCACGTCCACTCCCTGATTAAACCATGCGGGGACAGCACCAATAAACGACCTGATTACTCCGATACGGCCCACTAGCTCAATCTGCGATAGCTCGTGGGACATAAGCACCACATTTTCAGCTCGTGGCGACACCAATAACACAAATGACCCGATTGATCCGACTTGCGCGCTACCGCCACCAATTTCCTGGAAACATGCATCGGTCTTGCATACCAGTATGCGCGGACGGTATTCAACAGTCCCGTAAAATTTTGCCACCCTGTCTTCAGCCGCATTAAGCCTCTTCAATGTAGCGGCCCGATCTGCCGGAGGCATGCTGCGTTCGACGAACACACCTTGTTCAATACGCACGAAACCGAAACACCGCGGACAGACAGCCGCCGCCAGAACCGGATGCGTCCAGATGATCACGGTCAGCGGAATTGCAACAAGTAGTGAGAGAAAAATAGCCGCGCGAAGCGTGCTTATCCACATGCGTAACCAGCGACGTTCCATGTAAACCCCTCTTGTCAGCAAGCAGTCCTTCGTTAAAGCCCGCATCACGACACGAGCAGCGGCTGCAGACTCACCACCAGCGTACTCGGCCCGGCATGCGCACCGACCGCCGGACCGGTTTCAACCAGCCAGGATTCCTGGCAATCCAGCCGCTTGCGCAATTCGGACAGCACGGTCGCGCCATCGGCAGCGGCTGCACAGTGACCGACGATCACGCGCCAACGCTGCCCGCGCGGCATGCGTCGTGCCACGTGTGCGGCGAAACGCTCCGGCAGGCGTTGCTTGCCGAACATGCCTGACACCAGACTGAGTTTTCCATTCGGCTTGATGCGCGCAATCGGCGTCAACCTGAATCCGTCCACCACGGTTTTGCTCCAGGCCGGCAGACGCCCCCCGCGCACGACCATGGTCAAATCGCGCGTCATCGCCCAGGTTTGCGTGCGCGTGCGCAGCAATTCGAGTTGCGTCACTATTTGCTGTGTATCGTCGCCCCGCCTCGCCATTTCAGCCGCGGCCATCGCCAGCAGCGCCTGACCACCGGCGGCATTGGCGCTGTCGAAAATCGCAATACTCTTCGACGCGATCCGTTGCGCAGCGGTTTCCGCTGACTGAATAGTGCCGGACACCGCACGCGACACGCCTACGTAAACCACATCGGAATGATGCGACAGCAAAAACTCGAATTGGCGGCGGAAATCGCCCGGTGCGGGCTGACTGGTGCGCGGCAGCACCGCGCATTCGCGCAAGCGGGTATAAAACTGCGCGGGGGTCATGCCGATCTTGTCGAGGTAATCCTGATCGCCAAAATTGAGCCGCAACGGCACCACGTGCAGGTTCAAGGCATCGACCAGACCGTCCGGCAGATCCGCGGCGCTATCCGTCACCACAGCAACCGCGTGACCCAGGGCTGCAGTGCGCGTCTGCGCATGCATGTCGTCGGCCTTGATCGATTCGACCCGGCCGAAACGCGCCGCGACCTCGAACAATACCTGCGGCTGGGCGACGTGTGCGTGTATGCGCATGCGCGTCGACGAACCCGCCACCACCACGCAGGATGCGCCCAGCGCTGTTACTTCCGTGCGCACCACCGGCAGTTTCAAATTCTCGCCCATCACCAGACATTCGCTGCACCAGCGATGCTCGGGATCGGCCTCGTCCAATGCTTCGTGATCGTTTGCAAGCAACGGATTTGCGGCATCCGTCGAACGCCGCGAATGCGCCGGTGCTTCGCCTGCCAGGAACGCGCCAATTCCTTCCAGTAAATCCAGAAACCCCTGCGCGCCGGCATCCACCACCCCGGCTTTGAGCAAAACTGGAAGCTGCTGCGGCGTATGTGCCAGTGCACTGCGTGCGCGTTCCAGCGCGGCACTGAACCAGGCGCGCAGATCGTGCACCTCGTGGTGAGCTTCCAGCGCTTCGGCAAACGCTGAGATCACGCTGAGCATGGTGCCTTCGCAGGGTTCGGCCACCGCCTCGCGGGCCGCGTTCGCCCCGGTGCGTACCGCGTGCGCCAATTGTGCCGGCGCCACCACGCTGCAATCGCCAATCCCACCCGCCACGCCGGTCAGGAACTGCGCGAGGATTGCACCGGAATTCCCACGCCCGCCGTCAATCGCATCCTCGCTTACCCGCTGCATCAGCTCGCCAACGCCGGCAACCCGGCGGCTCAACGCGCCGCTCAATACGCTGCCGAGCGTAAACGCCAGATTGCTCCCGGTATCGCCATCGGCAACCGGAAACACATTGATGCGATTGAGGTTCTCGCGGTTGGTAATTACGCGGTGCGCGCCGCCAATCAGGGCGCGGCGCAATCCGGGGCCGCGGATGGTACGCGCGACGCGCGTCGAAGTCGGTCGAGTCATAGGTACAACAGGGGTATTCACCGCAACGGACAAGCGCAGAGAGTACGACGAACCGGCCCATTGTGCCCAGCCCCGGGGTGCCGGTACCCCCGGAAATTCTGCATTGGTCTATCCTTGGGGTGGATTCGCTATGGTGGGGCTGTTGCGGGCACCAGGGCGCCCGGTCAGGCCGCGGGCGGGGCACCATTACAAACGGCGCCCGTGGGGATGAGATATATCTAACCGGAATTTGCATCAACTTGGGGCTTTATCCTGCATCCATGCCTGACCACCTGTCGGGCTGAATACTGCATAACTTGAAAGAGGAACATAAAAATGAATTCAGTTGTTCGCAGGGAAGGTGTGCTTCCACTGGCACCCTATCTCATCGGCGGATTATTCTGCCTCGCGCTGATGGCGTTCTGGCCGCGGTACCTTTCGCAACTCGGGCACGGGACGCTGAATTTCTACAAACATTTTCACGCATTGATGATGACGCTGTGGTTCGCCCTGCTGATCGCGCAACCCATCCTTATTCGTCAGGGCAATCGCCCGTTACACCGCATGCTGGGCCGGCTGTCATTCGTCATTGCGCCGCTCGCCGTGCTTTCCATGATCTTCCTGACACATCACCGGCTAAAGCCGCTCGATGAAGCCGGTCTGAATCAGGTTGGTATATACGCCATTCTGCCGTTATCGATGGCCCTGGTGTTTTCCACTGCCTATGGACTCGCCATCCGCTATCGAAAACAGATGGCGCTGCACGCACGCTACATGCTTTCCACGGCATTTGCATTGATCGATCCGGTCGGTGCGCGCCTGCTGGGTTTTTACGCGCCACCTTTGCCGGACTGGGCGTATCAAGGCACAACTTTTACCGTCACGGATATCATCCTGCTTTGGCTGATTTGGCGTGAACGGAAAAGCGCAAGCGGACGCAGCGCCTTCCCCGTGATGCTGGGTGTCATGCTCGTGTGCCAATTCACTACTTTCGCGCTGCCCCATGTCTCTGGCTGGCTACAGATCGTGCGCTGGTTCCGCGATCTGCCGCTGACGTAACTCAACGAATAAATGAGCGCGGCCTCGCGCCGGGAAGACAGGCAGAATGCCCGGACCGGCGCAAGTCGGCCCGGGCTTTTGCATCTCGATGCGCGCCGATACTTCGGCAGGTTGCACCACCCTGACTTTAATAACGGGCATTCAAGTATCTGACTGAACGCTTAGATCGCGGCGCGAAAATTCGCATGCCTATTCTGCAATCGCGCCGATTGTTTTCATCCACTGAATCGCCAGCTCGGGCCAGTGGGTAATCGGAAGTTTTGTGGGCCTTAGCCCGAACGCGTGCCCACCGTGTGCATATAAATGCATTTCCACCGGAACCCCGGCGTTCTTCAATGCTGTGTAGTAGGTCAGCGATTGCCGTACGCCATCCACGCCGTCATCTTCTGCCTGCACCAAAAACGTGGGCGGCGTGTCAGCGGTAACCGGGACGTTGGGATTCAGTGCACCGGACTCGTCCAGATGCCCCGGATAGATCGCCATGGCGAAATCCGGGCGACAACTTTCCCGGTCGGCCGCATCGATCGGTTCGTACAGGCGACGTTTGTAGTTCGTACTGATTTCCGCGGTCAGATACCCGCCTGCTGAAAATCCGATTACGCCAATCTTGCGTGGATCAATGTGCCATTTCTTTGCGTTAAGGCGCACCAGACCGATCGTTCGCTGCGCATCTTCCAGGGACGGCGTTGAAATCGCGTGATTATGCGGACGGCAATCACATTGCCAATCGTAAGGCGCGCCCGGTACCCGATATTTCAGCAGCACGCAGGTGATGCCGTTGGAAGTCAGCCAGTTACAGATTTCCGTGCCTTCCAGATCGATGGCCAGAATCTGAAAACCCCCGCCTGGAAACACCACCACTGCCGCGCCAGTGTTGTTTCCCTCCGGCGAATAGATCGTCATGGTGGGCTGCGAGACATTGCCTACATAAAGGTAAGGCTTCCCCGCTACCAGTTCATTCTTTTGCGAGGTTGAACTCATGTACTCCGTTCCCGGGAGCGGCTGTACATCGGGCACCGTCCTCGGCCAGATCGGCACTTGCGTGTGTCCAGCCGATGGCTGCCAGGTCGCGGCTTCAGCGTGCAAGCAGGTGATCATCAATGCCACACAAACAACACAGCCGAATCGCTTCATCGAATTCCTCGCGCGGGTAATCTGACCAGGTCAGAAACGCTGAAAGACCGCCAAGCCGAGCGGATACTGCACAATTGGCCGCAAGTAGGCAACAATAAACTTGCATTTAAAGCTCTGCTCGCGCAGCAGATGGACCATCGCTGTCATGTGAATTGTAGGCGCCACCAAAATCCCGTGTTTTTTCGCCCTCCCCGGCAACCGATCAGCC
>DASUXE010000198.1:0-7540 GCA_036378075.1 Gammaproteobacteria bacterium | reverse complement strand
GACTGACGCCCGTCGGGAGCGCGATTACGTACTGGGCATTGTTGTTGGCGCTGCTCGAGGTATTGCCGAAATATGCCGCCGCACGCACCGCTTCATTGGCAATGTCCGACTGCCGCGGGCGGCTCTTCACCGACGAACCGGTGTCGTAGTAAACACCTTGGAACATGCCGGCCGGGTTGCCAGCAGCCTGTCCCGCGCCATTGCAGAACTCGGTACCGGTGGCCACGCCCTGGCAGTACTGGGTGACGCTGTTCAGCCAGGTGCTGCCACCGACATCGCTGTAGAACGATTGCAGCAGGGCGGCTTCGCCGCTCGGATCGCTGCTCCACTGCGAACCCCAGAACACCAGGTAAACCTTGGGCGAAGTCGCGACGCCAATACCGCCGACGCCGCCGCCATACAGCAGGTTATTGGTGCTGCCACCGCCGCCGCCCGGCTTGCCGTGAGCAGCATGCAACTTCGACTGTTCAACAGTCGGGTGAAGAATCACTTCCGGCTGGCCTTTTTCCAGGTAAACCGGTTGGCCGGCTACGGCTGATTGTGAACCGAAGGCGATAGCCCCCAACGTTGTCAATGTAAGCCCCGTCAAAACGTGCCCAAAACGTTTCATGAACGTCTCCTCAATAGTTGTTTAGATCAAAGTGGGCAGTTGCCGTCAGGGCGGCGGACGCGTCGGCCCGGTTCCCTGATGGCAATTGCCCCATTACGACCCTCACGCTTGTTGCTTTCCCCCGGGCCGCACGGCCGGGGGCAGCGCCAAGCGCCGCTTTCTGGAGTGGACTGGTCTTCATGAGTCCCCGATCGCGTTATAAAAAACCGGCGCGGTACGCCGGATCCGCGCTGACCCCCGTCTTCCCTTTACCGGAACTCCGTTCCGGTGGCAGCGCGCTTAGTAGGTATAGTCAATTTGTGATGTGTTGCAAGATGTATTTTTGCGACAAACCGGGGTAACGACAGGGCAATCAACGGTCACATGTACAAACAACTTCCGCAGAAATAAGGGGTTAGCAGGGATAAGTCAGCGGGACTTGAGGTGACAGATTGAATGATAAAAATGTTGCTAAATGGCAAAAAGACCGGCGGAGTTGGGCCGCCACCGGCCGTCGCCAGATCAGGGTTGATGTGAGAGCGCCATCGCGAATCCATGGCTGAAGTCCGGATTCGCGCCAAGCAGATACAAATAGCTGCCCTTCGCCGTCGAAACCTGGCCGGTTCGATCCTGAGTGTCGAAAAAAGCAACACCCGTCATTGCCCCGTGGCAGGCTGACGCGCCGGACAGGGTCAGGCTGACTCCGAACAGATTCAGGTGCCCCACCTGGGCCAGGGTCCCGGTGAGGTTGCAACCCGTGGCATCTGTGCCGGTGAAGCGCCCCATGGCGTCCAGCGTGAGCGTGACTTTGGTCAGGCGGTTGACGTCGGCACCCTGATAGGCGCCGGCCTTGCTGCTCAGTGACACCTGCTGCTGCGTCAGCGGCTGCTGCTCGAGATTCAGGCCGATCACACAATCACCGCAGTTGAACGTTGCCTGCAAGGTGTCCGGGTGCCCGCTCGAATCCGCGGGTTTGATATCCATCGGCCAAGCCTGCGCGCCCCGCGCCACGCCCTGCCCCTCGGTCGGCACTTCGGATTCCGGACTGGCGACCTTCCCGCTGCCCTTGAGGTTCTGAAACACCCGGATCTCGCTGCTGGCTGCGGAAGCCGAAATGAAATATCCGGTACCCGCGTCACTGACGGCACCGAATACCGGACTGGGCTTTGAAGTGTGCGGACTGGGGAACCTGCGATACGTCGTGGCACCGGCATAAATTCCTGCCGTGCCATGTGACGACCTCGCAACTGCATCCGGATTGGCGTATGCGCTATTGGCCAGCAGCAATGCAGCACTGACAATCAGGCCGGTTTTGAAATTCAACGTGTTCATATCGGCTTACCTCTGCGCGCCGGAGCTTCGCCGGACCGGGCGATTTGTTGCAATGAATACACTCGTGCTCGAACCTGCAGCAATCCGGACCCATCTTACACCTGCCCCGCATCGTCGCCGGTGATATTCCTGGCCGTGGCCGATTACCCGCCGGCGTTGGCATGATTTGTGTTGTTCGGATCCTCAGTAAAAAGTCAGACAGCCGCCGCAACAAAATGATCCCCGCTGGCCGCACGAATCTCATTACCGCTGCCGGAGTATCGCGATCTTAATATAGACTTGCTGACCTTCGACTCACGGGGATGCCCCATGTACAGCCTCTACTACTCGCCCGGTGCCGCCAGCATGGCAGTGCATCTGATGCTGCTCGAGCTTGGCGTCCCACACGAACTTCGCAGACTCGACCTGGATGCCAGGCAACAGAAATCCGCCGACTATCTGCGGCTCAATCCGAATGGTTTGGTGCCGACGCTGATTATCGACGGCACACCTCATTGCGAATGTGCGGCGTTGCTGATGCTGCTGGCAGAACGTCATCCCGAAGCCAATCTGGCGCCACCGCCCGGCGCCGGACAGCGCGCAACGTATCTGCAGTGGATGGTGAATTTTGCCAACACCCTGCAGCCGGCATTCCGGCAATGGTTCTATCCGCTTGAACACGGGCCGGCCGGACACGAAGCAGAGATCAAGCAGCTGGCCAGCAAAAAGGTGGAAACGGCCTGGGATCGTCTCGCCGCACATCTCGATGCCGGTGGACCTTATGTACTCGGCAGGGAATTCGGGTTAATTGATCTCTACGCCACCATGCTGATGCGCTGGTCACGCAACATGCCCAAACCTGCAACAGCATGGCCGCAGTTGAAAACTCTGGCAGACCGGATCAAAGCGCGACCGAGCTGGAAGCGGCTCTATGAAATCGAAGCGCTGACTGAATGGATGTAACGCTTCGCGCGGTTATCAAGCATTCTGTTGCCAGCCCTCTTTAAAAAAAATCCGGCGATGCACGAGGCATCGCCGGCAGTGAAGGGGTCGAAGCGTTTTTCTTTATTGTTCAGTAGGACATCACGCAGCCACCCGCGCCGCTGTTGAAGGCATTGCTCCACAACGACTGCACCGGGTAGCTACCGCTGCCAATCTGCTCGATCGCCGAAGCGCCCTGGCCCGAGGAAATCCAGGCGCACTTGTCACCGTTCTCGGCGCCGCTGGAATCGGTCCAGCCGCCGCTCGGGAACTGGTCAGTGACCGTTTCACCCAGCTCATGACCTTCAACCATGGTGATGCCGGCCAGCGGACCCATGCCGTTGAAGTTGGCACCACAGCTCGAACCCGCATCGGTGATGTACGGCAGGTTGGTGTAAGCCACGTTGCCATACGAGGAGCTGCTGTAGCTGTGATACGCGCAATACGAAGTCTTGAAACCCTGCGGGCTGACGCCGGTCGGGAGCGCGATCACATACTGGGTGTTGTTGTTGCTGCCAGCCGCAGTATTGCCGAAATGGGCAGCAGCACGCACCGCTTCAGCAGCGATGTTGGACTGGCTGGGACGGTTCGGGGTCGCAGACCCGGTGTCATACCAGATGCCCTGGTACATGCCGGCCGGGTTACCCGCAGCCGTGCCCTGACCATTGCAGAACGTTGTGCCCGTGGCAACGCCCTGGCAATACTGGGTCACGCTGTTGAACCAGCTGCTACCACCAACGTCACTGAGGAACGAGTTCAGGAGGTTCGCTTCGCCACTCGGGTCGTTACCAACCCACTGCGAGCCCCAGATAACCAGGTAAACCTTCGGTGCTGATTCCACGCCGATGCCACCCACGCCACCGCCGTACAGCAGATTGACGCTGCCACCGCCACTGCCGCCGCCACCGTGGCCATGCGCGGCATGAAACCGTGCCTGCTCGACAGTCGGATGCAGAATCACTTCCGGCTGGCCTTTTTCCAGGTACACCGGCTGACCGGCTACCGCTGATTGTGAACCGACGGTAAGGCCCGCCAGCATTGAGAACGAAAGACCGGTCAAAAACACCCCTAAACGTCTCATGTAAGCATCTCCTCAAATTGGTTGCAAAATTACAAACAGGCTTTTGTTATCGAGTGACCGGCATCAGTTGCTCGATCCCCGATCCACAATTGCAATGAACAACCCTCGCGCCGATTGGCTGCCATCCGGCCGCACGGCCCTTGGCAGCGTCAAGCGCCGCTTTCAGGAGCAAACTGATCGTTGCTTAGTCCCCCGATTGCGTACAAAAAAACCGGCGCAAAACGCCGGCCTCATGCCGTCCCCATCCTCCCTCAACCGGACCCTCCGCCCGGTGGCGGCATGCACGTATGGTTATAGTCCAGATTTGAAGTCTTGCAAGGGAATTTTTTTAATGCTGTCGGGAAAACCATATCGAGAGAGTGATTAATTCGAATAAATCTTGATCCAATTTAATGAGTTATATTGTGTAGCGCCGAAACAACAACGATGTATTTATTCTTGAAATATTTTTCTACATTACGATAAGTTCCAGCTTGTAAAAGCAAAAGATGTTAGAACACTAACAATCGTTCCATCTGTCTTTAAAAACAAACAACTACTAAGGAACCAGTTGATCGAAACTCGCTTTGGATGAACCGGGTTGCTTCCGATAAACGCCTGCCGTACTTGCGGCCGAACACAGCAAAACCGTTACCAGCTGGTTTCTCTCCAGGGCCGCCAACTTCCTCCTAATCCCCGATAACTTGCTGACGAATCGCGCGCCCATCATATGAACCAACACTGCGCCATCACTGTCGTGTCACTGCAGCGTGACTGTAACCGGCTGCGCGCGCTGCAGGGGTGGCGGAAGCGGTGAGGTGCCGTTGTAGGCCTGTTCGGAAAACGTCACGGTACCATCGCGGCCGAGGAAATCACTGTAGCTGTAGGTATAGACGTCGACATACGGCAGCAATGCATTTGCATAGGCGTTGTAGGTGGGAACCGTCAGCCCCGACAGGCACGGCGTGCTGACAAGGCTGCCGCTTGCGGCAATTTCCA
The DNA here is from genome assembly GCA_036378075.1 of Gammaproteobacteria bacterium. GTDB lineage: Bacteria > Pseudomonadota > Gammaproteobacteria > Natronospirales > REEB76 > DASSKW01. Next base: position 2,600 of record DASUXE010000198.1, on the reverse strand, counting down.
GCACCACGATCGCCGCCGCATTTTCCTTCTGCATGACTTGCGGCGGTGAACAGGGTTGTGCAGGCACCGACGTGATCGACTCGGGTGCCGGCAGCAATCCTGCCGCCTGGTAAGCTGCAATGGCGCGGCCGATCACCGCGCGATAGGTACCGTTCGGTCCCCACAATCCGTCGTTGACGAAGAAAGTTGCCGCATCCACATTCTGCGGATTCGCATTGCCGCTGGTTGGATCAACATACTGATGGCATTCGCCCGAGCCCGTCGCCTGCAGGAAATCGCAATCGTTGAAGCGGGAAAAAACCAGATCGGTTGTGTCGTAACAGCCCTGGTTTTTCGAGGGCCCGCAGGTATTGGATCCGGGCGCGCCCATGCCCGGCAAACCGGCGACCACGTAACCCTGGGGACAGGTGCCTGAATATTGCTTGAACACCAGCTTGCCGGCATTGGCACCGGTCGTCGCGACCTGCCCTTTGACAATGCAATCGTCGGCGGGCCGGATTTTGCCATTTGCGTCACCGACACCGCTGGCATTGACCAGCATGTAATTCGATGAAGATGAAGACGGTGTGTAGTACGTCCAGAGCTTGTTGACGTAATCGTCGTAGTAGCCGGCAGGGAACGGATCGAGACTCGGCACGGGGCTCACCGCAATCGGCGCTTCGATCCGCATGATGACCTGTTTGTCGGCGACGGTCTCAGTTTCTGCAAGCTTCGCCCACGGTCCGCCGAGTTTGGTGAGATTCGCCTGCACGGCGTCGAACAACTGCCTGGTCGTGAGATTCGTCACCGCACCGAAGGTTGCATCCTCGGTAATCAGGGGGTTCCCGGAGGCGTCCTGATGACCGGCATTACCGATGGCGTTGAGCCTGGCCAGAATCGCAATGCTGTTCACATAGGATTCGTCCACGGTCAGCGTCGGACACTCAGAGGTCGTCCACATGCATCCGCCCGTGGATGGATTTTCCGTGTAGGTCATCTCCATGACCACATAGGGGGGCTCTTCGGGGGCGCCAGTGCTGGAGGGCACCGCCGGGAAACTGAAGTTGTTCTTGGTGTGTGCAATGTAGATCTTGATACCGCTGCCGGGCGGAACATAGACAGTACCGCCATCAGTTGGCAGACGGTAACTGTGTTTCTGGAAATCGATCCCGTTCACAAGCTTGCCGGTCGAAAAATCGATCATGCTGTCGCCGACGAACGCCCCGATGATCGTCGGCTGCTTGGTGGGGTTCGTGATGCGGAACGCAACATAGCCCGGATGGTAATCGGCAAGATAGATCCGGTTGGTGTGCTGCACCAGCAGTGCCTTGCTGGCATCCAGCAGTTTAACGTAGACGTCCATGGAGCGCTGCGCCGCGGTCGGGTCGAGATCGCTGGCCAGATTGTTCTGCAATTGTCCTGACACGACCAGATAGCCCTTATCTGGTAATGCACATGCCGCGCTCGAAGATGACGTGCCGGCGCAATCGTACTGCACGCCGCTCAATCCCTGGGTGGCAGCTGAATCGACATTCACCGTACCGCCCGACGTATTCCTGAACGTGTATCTCACATCATAAGTGAATGCCTGCGTCTGCCCGGGCAGGTTTGCATACACCGTATCGGAAATGTTTTCCGCGTATTCAAACGTCAGTCCGCTGGCTGGGGTCCCACCTGAAGTGGTGCCCGGTTGCACGATGTCGACCGGGAAATACGCGTTCTCAAGCCGCGACGAACCGCTTTGGGCGGTGAGTTTCACATAGTCCTTCACGCCGATCGATTCGGTGGCCGGCACCACCAGCTTCACCTTGCAGCCCGTGCCGCTGCTGACGGGCAACGTGCAGACGGCGCTGCCGTCAATCGTCCAACCCGTCGGTGCTGTAACGGTATATTGCCCCACGCCGGCCGGATTGCTGCTGGAGCTGAATGTCACCATCAGCGTCTGTCCCGGCGTTGCCTGGGTAACCGATGCGCCGGATGTGTCGGTCAGCGCATCGTCGACCACGCCGTCGTTCACCACTTCCACCGAGGCCTTCTCTTCGTTGTCACTGGTATTCGGAACACGGACCGAAAGCGTGTGCTCGTTGCTGCCGGATGGCATTGCCTGCGGTGCATTGCAGGAGAATGTCAGAACATCTCCATCCACCGTTGCGGGCTTTGCGTCGCCGCAGTCGATTGGCGTGGCCGACGGAGTTACATCGGCGATATAAACGCCGCGCACCAGGCCGGACGATTGCGAAGCACCCGATGTGGAGCTTCCCGATTGCACGGCTACTGTGACTTTAAAATGTCGAATTGGCTGTGGCCTGTTCAGGCACGTGAAATGCAGTCACGGTAGTCGGCGTGGAAGAACCTGATCCGCCAAGCGGACAACCTGACAGCAATACCGTGATGCCGAATACAAACAGAAGCGGAAGGTTTGTTCGCTTGGTGATGTTCACGGCAATCTTCACTTTATGACGAGGGTGTGATCGCTGAAGTATCCGATGGCCCACGCCGCCGGTCAATGATCTCCGGCGTAACCCTGGAATGTCATGTGATTTACCTTGTTTTTCCAGCACTTGCATCATCGGTACGCAACAAGTAACGCGATCCTCCAATCTGATATGATCTGGATACCC
>DASUXE010000197.1:0-4688 GCA_036378075.1 Gammaproteobacteria bacterium | reverse complement strand
AGGCACGGAATCCATAGAACGAGAAATTGAACCAGACAGTAATGCCCAGCAACATCCACAACGGTGAGGGATGCCCCCAGCGGCTGGCAAAACCCGGGTCGCGATCATCGCTATCGATCGAGTGCATGCAAAGTCCCCTTTGAAAGTCGAATTGAAGGATTCAGTTACGACGCTTGAAAATGCTCCCGACGCGTTTACCGGCCAATTTCGGTACGCACGTCAATCAGTTCAGGGAAAAAAGTGAGATCCAATGCCTTGCGCAGGAACCCGACACCCGACGACCCGCCGGTGCCGTGCTTGTGACCGATGATGCGCTCCACGGTTTTCATGTGGCGGAAGCGCCAGAGCTGGAAGTATTCCTCGACATCCACCAGCTTTTCGCACATTTCATAGGCATCCCACCATTCGCGGGTGCCTTCGTAGATGGTCTTGAAGACCGCGGTGACGCCCGGATGCCGCTCGTAGGGCTCGGACCAGTCGCGTTCGACGCGCTCCGCCGGCACCGGCAAACCGCGGCGCGCCAGGTAGCGCAGAAATTCGTCATACAGGCTTGGCTGATGCAGCAGGTCGGTCAGCATGCTGTGCACAGCCGCGTCGTGGCGAAACACCTGCACCAGTTCCGGAGCCTTGTTGCCAAGCATGAATTCCAGCGCCCGGTACTGATGTGACTGGAAGCCGGAGGCGGTACCGAGCACGTTGCGGAATTCCGCGTATTCGGTCGGGGTCAGGGTTTCCAGCACCGACCACTGATTGAAGAGTTGCATCTGGATCTGCTTGACCCGCGACAGGATCTTGAAGCACGACTCCAGCTGGTCGCGTTGTACGAAACGGATGGCGGCAGCCAGTTCATGCAGGATCAGCTTGATCCAGAGTTCCGAGGTCTGGTGCTGGATGACGAACAGCATCTCGTCGTGGTGCGGGGGATTGCTGAGCGGATGCTGCGCCGAGAGCAGGCTGTCCAGGCACAGGTAGCCGGAATAGGTCAGCCGGTCCTTGAGGTCGGTATGGATACCCTGTTCCAGTTCGCGTTTGTTCGCTGTCATCGCCGCTTCCGCCTTCAGGATGGTGCCGGCATTGTAGCCGACAGGGCACGGTCTGCCCGGACCGGGCGACACTGGTGGGCAGAACGCAACCGAATGTACGGGCGGGGGCCTCATGTATAATGGCGGGCCCGCCCCTGGCGGCCGTTTCCAGCCAAATTCGACCCATTAAAGATCGAGGCGCCCTGCCGCACCGGCCCTGCCCGTGCCCGTGGAAGCCGAACGCGAGGAGGACGCATTTTGAAGACCGCCGCCACGTTCGAGATCAAGTACCAGCAATTCCTTGATCCCGAAGCCAAGCTTGTCCAGAAGAAACTGCCGAAGTTCGCCGAAAACACCGACGAACTGCTGAAGATGTACCGCATGATGTCGTTCGTGCGCGTGTTCGACACCAAGGCCATTGCCTTGCAGCGCACCGGTCAGCTCGGCACCTATGCCTCCTGCCTCGGCCACGAAGCCACCCATGTCGGTATCGGCGCGGCCATGAAGCCCGAAGACGCATTCTTCCCGATGTATCGCGAATACGGTACCCAGTTCGTGCGCGGTGTGCAGCCGCATGAAGTGCTGCTGTTCTGGGGCGGCGACGAGCGCGGCAACAAGTTCTCCGGTCCCCAGCACGACTTCGCCTGGTGCGTGCCGATTGCGACCCAGTACCACCACGCCACCGGTGCGGCAACGGCCTTCAAGCTGCGTGGCGAGAAGCGCGCGGCAGTGACCGTGATCGGCGACGGCGGCACGTCGCAGGGCGATTTCTACGAATCCCTGAACTGTGCGGGTGCCTGGCAATTGCCGGCCGTGTACGTGGTGTCCAACAACAAGTGGGCGATCTCGGTGCCGCTGTCGGCCCAGACCGCCTGCGAAACCCTGGCCCAGAAAGCCATCGCCGGCGGCATGGAAGGCATCCAGGTCGACGGCAACGACATCATCGCCGTGCGTGAAGTGATGGAATACGCGCTCAACAAGGCACGCAGCGGCAAAGGTCCGACCCTGGTCGAGGCGCTCACCTACCGCATCAGCGACCACACCACCGCCGACGATGCCACGCGTTACCGCGGCAAGGACGAAGTGGAAGACGCCAAGAAGAAAGAACCGCTGATCCGCATCCGCAAATACCTGATGGACATTGGTGCCTGGGATCAGAAGAAGGAAGACAAACTGCTGGCCGAATGTGCCGAACAGGTGGACGCAGAAGTGAAACTCTACAAGGAGGCCGGCAAGCCGCCGGTCGAATCCATGTTCAACGACATGTTCGCCAATCTCCCGGAGAGCCTGATCGCGCAGCGCGATGCCGCCGTCGAGGAGGGCCAGCACCATGGCTAAGGTCACGATGGTCGAAGCCATCACGATGGCAATGGCGCATGAACTCGAGAACGATCCCAGCGTGGTTGTGCTCGGCGAAGACGTCGGCGTGAACGGTGGCGTGTTTCGCGCCACCGCCGGTCTGCAGCAGCGCTTCGGCAAGGAGCGCGTGATGGACACCCCGCTGGCGGAAGCCCTGATCGCCGGCATCTCCATCGGCATGGCCGCGCAAGGCATGAAGCCGGTGGCGGAAATCCAGTTCTCGGGGTTCATCTATCCGACCGTGGATCAGATGATCAACCACGCCGGCCGTCTGCGCACCCGCACCCGCGGCCGCTTGCATGTGCCAATGGTGCTGCGCGCTCCGTCCGGCGGCGGCATTCATGCGCCGGAACATCATTCCGAATCCAACGAAGCGATGTTCGCGCACATGCCCGGCATCCGTACCGTGATGCCCTCCTCGCCGACGCGTGCCTATGGTCTGTTATTGGCGGCGATCCGCGATCCGGATCCGGTGGTGTTCCTGGAACCGACCCGCCTGTACCGGCTCAACAAGCAGGAAGTGGAAGACAACGGCGAAGCCTTGCCGCTCGACACCTGTTTCGTGCTGCGCGAAGGCGATGACGTGACGCTGGTCTCGTGGGGTGCAATGATCCACGAAACCCTGCAGGCTGCCGCCAAACTTGCCGAGGAAGGTGTCGGTTGCGAAGTGATCGACCTCGCGACGGTCAGCCCGATCGATTTCGAAACGATACTCGAATCGGTGGAAAAGACCGGCCGTCTGGTCATCATCCACGAAGCGCCGAAGAACTGCGGCGTGGGTGCCGAAATTGCCGCCACCGTGGCCGAGCGCGCTATCTATTCACTGAAAGCCCCGATCGAGCGCGTGACGGGCTACGACATCCCGATGCCGCTGTTCAAACTCGAGCACGATTACATGCCTAGCGTTGAGCGCGTGATCAAGGGCATTCGCAAGGTTCTGGAGGATTAAGCCCATGCGTACATTCAACCTCCCGGATCTGGGTGAAGGTCTGCAGGAAGCCGAAATCGTCACCTGGCACGTCAAGGAAGGCGACACGGTCAAAGTCGATCAACCGCTGGTCTCGGTGGAGACGGCCAAGGCGGTAGTCGATGTACCCTCCCCGTGGGCTGGCAAGATCGCCAAGCTGCACGGCAAGGAAGGCGACATCATCCCGACGCATTCGGCGCTGGTGGAATTCGACCTTGCAGGCGACGCCGGCAGTGCCGCGAAACCGGCAGCGGCTGCCAAGCCGGCCGTGAAATCGGAACCGATTGCCGAAGACAGCGGCACGGTGGTCGGCAACATGCCGACCAGCAACGACGAGATGCAGGAAACGGCCATCATCCGCAAGAAGCAGAAGAAAGGCCCGGTGCGGGTAAAAGCCCTGCCGTCAGTCCGCATGCTGGCCAAGCAGCTGGGTGTAGAGCTGGCCGACTGCGAGGCCAGCGGCAAGAACGGCACCGTCAGTGCCGACGATGTGCGGCGCGCCGCGGAAGGCGGCCACGCACCGGCGCCGTCCTATGCGGCTTCCGCACCGGCACCGAAATGGGACCTGCCGAAACCGCGCAGCGACGTCAAATTCGGGGTCGCCGAACCGTTGCGCGGGCCGCGCCGGGCCATGCACCAGAGCATGACCGTGTCGCGTTCGCAGGTCGCGGAATGCACCCTGTTCGACGACGCCGACATCCACGGCTGGATGCCGGGGCAGGACATCACGGTCCGGATTATCCGCGCCATCGTCGCCGGCTGCCGGGCCGAACCCGAACTCAATGCCTGGTACGACGGCGAAAAGCTGGAGCGCACCCTGCACCGCCACGTCGACCTGGCCATGGCGGTGGACACCCCGGACGGGCTGATCGTGCCGGTGCTGCGTGACGTCGGCAACAAGGATGCGCACCAGTTGCGGGCCGACCTCAACCGCATCAAGGAAGCCACTCGCAGCCGCACGGTTTCGCCGGCTGACATGAAGAACCCGACCATCACGCTGTCCAACTTCGGCATGATGGCCGGCCGTTACGCCACCCCGGTGGTGGTCCCGCCGCAGGTGGCGATCCTCGGCACCGGCGGCCTGCGTCACGATGTGGTTCCGGTCATGGGCGGCATCGAGGTACACAAACGCGTCCCGCTTTCCATCACCTTCGACCACCGCTGCATTACCGGCGGCACCGCCTGCCGCTGGCTGGCGGCCGTCATCAAGGACCTGGAAAAAGCCCATTAAGGGTTGTTAATCGGCTTGAGCATGAAACCGGCGGTCCAATGGACTGCCGGTTTCGTTTCGGCAGCATGCCTCGCATTAACAGCCAAATTGCCAGGACAATCGTGCTTCG
>DASUXE010000196.1:0-2488 GCA_036378075.1 Gammaproteobacteria bacterium | reverse complement strand
TCCAGATCCATGCCTTCCCGGAACCACGCTGCGGTGGTTTCGTAGCGGCGTGTACCGAGCAGCATGCCGGCGCGAGGTTCGCGCTGTTCGCGACGGCCATTCAGTCCGGCATGGGCGGCAATGGCCTGCGCCATCATTTCGATGCCGACCCAGCTCGGTACACCGTGACCGGCGACAAAAAACGGATGCGCTGCAGTAATGTACGCGCTGACGCGGATGCTGTCGCGGGAATCCTCGAGTACCTGATCAATCAGGACTGCGGATCCCTGGTGCGGCAGGAGTTCGGTGATGTTCATGTCCATGCTCAGTTGCGCTCCAGTACCACGCAGATGTTACTGCCGCCGAACGCAAACGAATTGCTGGCCGCGATGCGGCACACACGCGGTGCATCCCCGGGGGTGCACAGTTTAAGCGGCGCGAGTGCGGGATCCGGCTCGCCGTCCCAGATGTGCGGCGGCAAGCGGGTCGGTGTGGATTCGTTCAGCAGCAGCCAGCAGAAAGCCGCTTCGGTGGCACCGGCGGCACCCAGCGCGTGGCCGACCAGCGGCTTGGTGGAACTGCAGGACACCCCGGTTCCGAAGACGCGCGCAACTGCGTGGCTTTCCACCAGATCGTTCTGCGGCGTGGCGGTGCCGTGCAGATTGAGGTAATCGACTGCATCCGCAGTGATGCCCGCATCGGTCAGCGCCTGCCGCATCGCAATCTCGGCACCACGACCTTCGGGATCCGGTCCGGAGATATGAAACGCATCGGACGATTCACCGATGCCGAGCACGGACACCGGTCCCGGTTCGCGGGTCATCAGGAAAATTGCCGCGCCTTCGCCGATGTTGATGCCGTCGCGGTTTTTGCTGAATGGATTGCAGAGGCCTTGCGAGACCGATTCCAGTGCCGCGAAGCCGTTCAGCGTCAGACGGCACAACGTATCGACGCCGCCGACGATGACCGCATCGCACAGACCGGTAGTGAGCAGGCGCCGCGCCGAGGACAGCGCCTTGGCGCTCGAAGTGCAGGCAGTCGAGACCGTCCAGGCCGGGCCGTGGATGTTCAGTGCGCGCCGCAGGTATTCGCTGGGGCTGCTGATTTCCTGTTGCCGGTAATCGTAGCCGGCGGGGAACGCGCCGGTCTGCAGATACCCGGCGAATGCCTGTTCGCCTTCCGCGATACCGGAGGTGCCGGTCGCCAGCACCATGCCGATGCGGTTGGCGCCATAGCGCGCCAGCGCCGCATCCAGTTGGGGACGAATCTGCTCGACGGCTGCGCGCAGCATCCGATTGTTGCGGGAAGCGTATGCCGACAGTTCCGGTTCGATTTCCGGCAACACGGCGTTTACCGTACCGACCCGCACGGTGCGACCGCTGATCAGATCATTGCGTGCCAGCATGCCAGCGGTGGAACCGGCGTGCAGTCCGGCGCGCACACTGTCGGCATCGTTGCCGAGCGCGTTGAGAATTCCGAGTGCGTTGAGATAGACGCGTATCATGGCTGATGCTTGTGATCGTCAAGCGGCGACATTCGCACCGCGAGTTTGGCGAGGGGGATGGCGATGTCGATGTGTGCATCGGTCAGCGGCCCGGCCGTTTTCACGATGCGCGCAATCAGGTGGCCGTGTTCGAACAGCTCGCGTATCTGTGAGTCACCGGATTGGCTGAGATTCAGACTCAGATTCTGCAATCTCGGCCGCAATGCGGCGGGATCGGCCAGCGCCAGTTCCAGCATGGCGACCAGCAGCTCCGGATGGAGATCCATCTGGGCCGGGTGCTTGATGATGATGTGACCGTTGTATTCGAGCGTGAACAGACTGGTACCGAACAGGCTCAGGCCGGCCAGACGCAACGCATGCGAATCGATCTGCAATTGACCCATGAAGGTGTCTTCGCGGTCGTCGTGTTGCACCGTGACCAGATGGGTTGCGGTCAGCGGCGGCAACAATGCCGGCGCCAGCAGGCAGAACTGTCCGTCGTGACCGATGCGGGTGCAGCCCGGTGCCACCGGCGCGGTCGCGCAGGCGCTCAACAGCGCCAATGACAACAGCAGCAGAGTCTGGTGCAGGCGTTTCATTCGGCATCCCGTGGCATCGGCCGCAAGGATAAGGGAGCGCTCAGGTAACTGGCCAGTATCCCGATCAGGGTCGCGAGCCCGAAGGCGTGCAGGGCCGGAATCTGGCTGAGCGACAGCAGACCGAACGAACACAGGGTGGTCAGTGCCGAGAGCGTGACCGCGAGCGCCGGCGAACGTTGCCGCGCACCGCCTTCGCGCAGGAATACCGCATAGTCGCGGCCGAGGCCAAGAATCAGGATCAGCGCCACCACCACGAAGATATTCATCGGCTCACCGAGCCAGCCCATCGCGCCCAGCGTAACGCCCAGCGCAAGCAGGGGCGGGTACAGCATGCGCACGGCTTCGCGGCGTACGTAAAGCCAGATCAGCAGGGCCGAGATCAGCAGGTATCCGATGATGACCAGCCAGGTGGCACGTACCCGGATGC
>DASUXE010000195.1:0-6768 GCA_036378075.1 Gammaproteobacteria bacterium | reverse complement strand
TATGGCGCTCACCGAATCCGGTTCCACGGCGTTGTGGATGTCACGTATCCGCTCCGGCATCCCGATCTATGCCATGACCCGGCATGAAGCCACCCGCCGGCGGGTGACGCTGTATCGCGGGGTGTATCCGGTCGCGTTCGATGTCATGCACACCAACCCGGATCATGTGCTCCGGGATGCGGCGGAGGAGCTGAAACGCCGCGGCAGGGTGCAGGACGGCGACATGGTGATCTGTACCAAAGGTGAGTTCTCCGGCGTGGCCGGCGGTACCAACAGCCTCAAGATCCTGCTGGTCGGAGACTGACCGGCGAATATTTTTTTCGCGCCCCCCTGATTTTCGGCACTATCTTCCCTGAACCGGTATTGCTACTAGGCGTCTAGTAGAGAGATACTTTGCCCCGTATCAGGGGTTATCGTCTCAATTCTTGCTGGGGGTTCGTTTATGCGTTTGCTGTCTCTGGCGGCGGTTGCCGCCGCGCTGTCTTTTGTGGCTGCGGGTCTGGCACAGACGGGGTCGATGACCCATACGCCGGCCGCAAAGTCGGTGCTGGTCCACCGCATTCAAGGTTCAACCGGACCGCGGACCCAGCAGACCAGTGACAACCGTTACATCGTGCGCTTTGAGGACGCACCGGTGTCGCTTTATACAGGCGGCATTGCCGGCTTGCGCGCCACCAGTCCGCACCTTACCGGTGACAGGCACCTTGATACGCGTGCCCCGGAGGTGCGTTCCTACGTCAGATATCTCAACTCCCAACATGCCGATTTCCTGTCCCGCGCAAACTCGATGCTGGGCCGTCAACTGCGGCCGCGTTTTCAATATCAATATGCCCTGAATGGCATGTCGCTCACGCTGAATCGCGTGGAAGCGGCGAAACTTGCGCGCCTGCCTGGCGTTGCCGCCGTACAGCCGGTGCGCTATTACCGGCCGGAAGTTGCTACCGGGATTCCGGCGACGGCCGCGGATACGTTTTTCAGTCGCTCCTGGATCGGCGCGCCCAGTGTCTGGGCCGACAAGACCTTCAACAATCTCGATAACGAGGGCGAAGGCATCGTGGTTGCGGATGTCGATACCGGTATCAATTCCGGTAATGCATCGTTTGCGGCAACCGGGCCGAAGGATGGCTACGTGACAGTCGATCCGCTCGGCAGTGGCAAGTATCTAGGTGTCTGCGATTCGAATAATGCAACTGACGGCACGCTGGCCAACACCAGCACCTATCCGCAAACGTACCAGTCCGGTTTTCCGTGCAACGACAAACTGATCGGGGCCTATACCTTCACCATCGGTACCGGCAACGACCCCAAGTCACCGGAAGACTCCGAGGGACATGGCTCGCACACCGCCAGCACCATCGCCGGCAATTTCGTTGATGTCACGCTGAGCAGCCTGGGCATTACGGTGCCGATTTCCGGGGTGGCGCCGCATGCGAACATCATCGCCTACGACGTTTGCGACCCGACCGACTTGTGCGGCAGTGACGGCAGCGTGGCAGCGGTTGAGCAGGCGATCAAGGATCAATCCACCATCAAGGCTGCCGATCCGACCGGCTTCAAGGGCATGGTGATGAATTACTCCATCGGCGGCGGCAGCGATCCGTACAACGATCCGGTGGAACTGGCGTTCCTGTCGGCGGTGGAAGCCGGTATTTATGTTTCGACCTCGGGCGGCAATGGTGGACCGGGTAATACCAATCTCGGTGACCCGACCCAGCTCTATCCTGTGGAACATGTCAGTCCGTGGGTGGCGAGCACCGCTGCCAGCACCCATGACGGCGTGTTCAGCAACAACAATGTCAGCGGTTTCACCAGCGGCGACAGCACCACGCTTGCCAGTGTGCCCACCACGATCAGCGGTGAAGGCGAGACCGGACCGCTGTCCCTGACCGACATCGTGTATGCGGGTGATGGCAGTTACAGCTACGCCAACTATCCGACCGGCACGGAGTATGCGACCAGCAACAAATATTCCTTGTCGCAACAGAATTACGCGGATCCGACGAAATTTACCAATGCGCAGGCCACATCAGAATGTCTGTATCCGTTCCCGGCCAGCACCTTCCCGGCCGGCAGCATCGTGGTCTGCGATCGCGGCGACATTGCGCTGGTGGACAAGGCCGATAACGTGAAACAGGGCGGTGCGGCCGGTGTCATCATCGTCTCGCAGTCGGGTAACGCGCTGCTTGCCGAAGCCTACGAAATTCCCGGCACCATGATCGACAATGCCGATGGTCTGTTGCTCGAAGCGTGGCTGACCCAGAGCTACCTGAACGGTGATTACGGCGTTGCACCTCCGGATGGTACGCCCCAGGCGAAGATTCTGGGTGCGACCCTGACGTCCGATCCGGTGCAAGCGGATCAGATCGCGGACTTCAGTTCGCGCGGGCCAACCGGCACGGTATTCGACAATCTGGTGAAACCGGATCTGGCTGCACCGGGTGTCAGCGTGCTGGCAGCAGTCGCGAATCCCGCTGCGACCGGTGGTGCCAACCAGCCGGAAAGCTACGATTTCTACGACGGTACCTCGATGGCATCGCCGCATGACACCGGTTCCGGCGCGTTGCTGATGCAGCTGCATCCGGACTGGACGCCCGCGGAAGTCAGATCGGCAATGATGTTGACCGCCGTCACCAGCAGCCTGATTGACCAGTGTGCCAGTCTCGACAGCAGTCAGAACTGCATCGCCGGAACCACGGTGCCCTCGCCACAGGTGCGAGGTTCCGGACGAATCGATCTCGACGCGGCGAGCCGCACCGGGCTGGTGCTCGATGAGAACGGTGCGGATTACAAGGTAGCGAATCCGGCCAAAGGCGGCGACTTGACCAGGCTGAATCTCGCCAGTCTGGCCAACGACAACTGTGTCAACAGTTGCGTATGGACGCGCCGATTCACCAGTGGTTTGAGCAGTGTAACTGCGACCTACACTATGTCGGTGTCGGGACAGAGTTCCGGTTTGAATGTAACAGTATCGCCGGCGTCATTTACCCTGGCACCTGGTACATCCCAGGTTGTTACCGTGACAGCAGATGTCAGCGGAATGACATTCAAGCAGTGGGCTTTTGCCGAGATCGATGTCACCAGCAACGACAATGGCGATGATGGCAAGCCGATTCCAGCGATGCATCTGCCGTTGGCCGTGGAACCGCAGCAACCGGAACCGTCGATGTCGGTGTCGCCGACGAGCTTGAGTTTCAGCCTGGTGCAGAATCAGACTGCAACCCAAACCCTGACCATCAAGAACACCGGTCTCGCGGATTTGAGCTGGCTGTTCAGTACGGGTAGCAGTTCGCAAGCCGTCAGCATCTGGGATCAACAGGGTGATGGCAGCGGCAATGGTTATCCGTCCGGATTCTTTACTCCGGATTCCCACGGTGTTTACAGCAGCGATCATTTTGTGATGCCGGTGAAAGGAACCGTCGCCAAACTGTTTGCCAACGGATTTGCCCAGGATGGCAGCGGTGTTATTGATCTGAACACCGCGACGGCCATCGACTGGTATGTCTATGCCGATGCCAGCGGCATACCGGCGGGCAATCCGGAAGACAAACGGAATGACTACCTGTGGCATTACACCACGTCGCCGGGTGCGACAGGCGTGGATACCACCAATGGTGCGATCACGCTGGATCTGGCAGCCGCAGGGCAGGCGGCTGTTTCGCTGCCGGCGGGAACCTATTGGTTGATTGTGTCACCGACCTTCAATGCCAAACTCACCGATCCGAACGGGGCAGCGTGGTACTGGACGACGGGTGTGTCTGCCGACGGTCAGAAAGATGCCGTGAGCATCGATCCTTCCGATGCATTCGGTCAGGGTACAGGCTGGCAATCGCTCGGGGCGTCGCTGGCGTTCACGGTTACCGGCACGCTGGATTGTTCGTCGTCCCTGAGCGGACTCAGCTTCAGCGAGTCGAAGGGTACGGTCAAGGTGGGTGATTCGGGCAGCGTGTCGATAAATTTCAACGCCACCGGAATCAGCGCCGGATCGTATGCGACGGCGCTGTGTGTTACCGGCAACGATCCGCTGCATCCGTTGATCGGTGTGCCGGTATCGGTGACGGTAACGCAGGCGCCGAAATCCGGCGGCGGTGGCCTGGGATTGATCGCGTTGTTCGGATTCGGCTTGGCCGGCTGGCGCCGGCGCCGGAGCGGCTGAATCCGAATCGACCGGGGTGCAATGAAAAAGAGGCTGGTTGTTACCAGCCTCTTTTTTTTATCGCTTCATATGGCTGTAATTACAGCCACCCCTTCTGACGCGCGATCCGCGCCGCTTCAATTCGGTTGCCGGCGCCGAGTTTGCCGATTGCTTCAGAGAGATAATTGCGCACAGTGCCTTCAGACAGAAACAGTTGTTTGGCAATCTCGGCGCTGCTGTGGCCATCACCCGCCATGCGCAGCACCTGACGTTCCCGGTCATTGAGCGGATCCTCGCTGTCCCAGGCAGCGGTAGCGAGCTCCGGTGCGATCACCTTGCCGCCACGGTGTACGCTGCGGATCGCATCCGCAAGTTGTTCGGCGGGCGCATCCTTGAGCAGGTAACCGCGCACGCCGGCATCGAGCGCCCGGCGCAGGTAACCGGGGCGCGCAAACGTGGTGACGATGATCACGCGTGCCTTGTGGCCACGCTGTTTCAGCGCATCGGCGAATTCGAGTCCGGTCATGCCGGGCATCTCGATATCCGTCACGATCACATCGGGCTGCAATTTCTCGGCGAGCTGTAATGCCTGCTTGCCATTCGCGGCACGTCCCGCAACTGTGATGTCCTGTTCCATTTCCAACAATGCTGCTAGCGCGCCCAAGATGAGCGATTGATCTTCGGCAATCAGTACGCTGATGCTCATGTAGTCGATTCCACCAGGCTCAGGTTTTGTGAAACATCGGTATTGGCGAGCGGCAGGGTGGCGATGATACGGGTACCCGAATCATCGGATTCGATGTCGAGCGTGCCGCGCATCGCCGCCAGACGTTCACGCATGCCCTTGATGCCGTTGCCGGCACGAATCCGGCCGCCACGGCCGTCGTCGGCGACACAGAGACTGGCGTGCGTACCGTTGCAGGAAAGTTTCACGTTGCAATGGCGCGCCGCGGCATGCCGCACCACATTGGTGATCGCTTCGCGCAACACCAGCGCGAACAGATGATCGTGGGCAGGCGGGCACTCGTGCGACGTTGCCAGTTCCGAGGCGAGTTCGACCTTGGCAGTGCCGAGCGCGATGCGCGCAATTGCGAGCTCGCCGGCCAGACCGCCGCTGCGGTAGCCACCGACCGCTTCGCGGACCTGCCGCAGTGCACCGCGTGATACCGCTTCAAGTTCGCGTATTTCGCGGGCCGCCGATTCCATGTCGCGTTCGGCAAGCCTGGCAGCAAGTTCCGCCTTTACCGTGATCAATGTCAGCGTATGACCGAGCAAGTCGTGCAGATCGCGCGCGATGCGTTCGCGTTCGGCGGCAGCAGCGAGCCGCCGGATTTCGTCCTGGGATTCATCGATTGCGCGCCGCTTGGCTTCGTCGTCGGCAAACCAGGCGTTGGCAAGGCCGATGATGCCGCCCATGATCACGGTCGGCAACGAGAACCAGATCGAATGGGCATAGGGTATGCCGGGCAACAGATACAACGCGGCGGCTTCAATTGAAAAACCGCCCAGAATCAGCGTCATCGCCTTGAGGCTGTTGCGCAGATTGCGATAAAGCCCGGTCAAGGCCGTGGCATAGATGATGAAGGTATGGCCGGTACCGGTATAGAACACAAACAGATAGCCGAGCGTAGCAATGCCGCAAAGCAATCTGCCGAGTTCCCGGCGGTTGCAGTTGTAGGCGCGAAAATACAGCACCAGAAACAGGACGCAGGCCGCGATCGAGAACAGCCACGTGGGAATATCCCAGGCCGGCGCGCCTGGCCATTTGACGAAAAGAAATCCCAGATACGGCAGCCACAAATACGGTGTCCAACCCGCCCAAGGCGCATTCGGCAACAGACGCCGGTGTAACCACAAGAGCGGGTTGGCCAGTGCCGATCCGGTTTTAGCGGGAACGTGTTTCATGGGCGTCAGCCTAACACTACGGGTTCGTTGTCAAATGGCGCTGCCGGGCAATTCAGCCTGCCGTCCCGGCGGATATGTATCAGCCCCCGGGTTTCTGACGTCGGCATCAGTTTGGCGGTTTCGGCAGAACGGAACCAGTCCCGGACATCAGCATTTTCGCGTGACGATTGTCATGCAGCGGACCGTGTGCGGAGCCGGAACGGAACCGCTATTTGATCAGGCGCAGAGCGTACGGATAGCGGTAGTCCTCGCCTTTCGAGGCCTGCACCGCGGCGATCACGATGAATACCAGGTCGACGATCGCCAGTGCCCACAACAGGAAGAAGCCGATGATCAGCAACATCAGCACCAAGCAGATCATCGCCCCGATCAGCACCGTGATCTGGAAATTCAGCGCTTCCTTGCCTTGCGAGTCAACGAACGGCATCTCGTCCTTCTTGACCAGCCACACCACCAGCGGCCCGATAATCGAACCGAACGGAATAACGAATCCCGCAAGCGCGCTCAGGTGCGCGGCCATCCCCCAGTTGCGTTCTGCTTCGCTTGCCACGTGCATGTCTCCCGATCGAGTGGTACCGGGCGCCCGGCATTGCCCCGGCGCTTCCCGCGCTTCACCAAAGCCTGCCGATTTGAGACGGACTTGGCAAGTTTGCCGCCCACCCTGGGGTAACATGAGCCGGCCTTCCGGACACAGGCTCGCCTGGGAGAACTCATGAAGCGTTTTGCACTGC
>DASUXE010000194.1:0-4888 GCA_036378075.1 Gammaproteobacteria bacterium | reverse complement strand
GACCCCTGAAATCGTTCGAGGCCCAGAAAGGTTTCTTTGATCGCTTGACGGAATGGTGGTTTTCATCATGACACTCGGGGCGGAACCATCAATTCACACCGGAAATGAAACGTATAAAGAGGCAGACCCATGGGCAAGCTGATTTTATCGCTGGACAATCAGGAACTCGCACAGTACGAGCTCGACAAGGAACGCTACACCATAGGCCGTCTGGCAGATAACGACATCCATGTGGATAACATGGCTGTCAGTGGGCATCACGCACTGATCCTGAATATCCTCAAGGATTCGTTCCTGGAGGACCTCAACAGCACCAACGGCACCTACGTCAACGGCAAACTGGTAAAGAAACACGCTCTGCAGGACGGTGACGTCATCACCATCGGACGTCACCAGATCAAATATGTCAGCGGTCAGGCCAAAGCCGAAGGCGATGCCGACGAATTCGAAAAGACCATGATCATCCGTCCGGGCGCCAAGGCCGAGGGCG
Source organism: Gammaproteobacteria bacterium (assembly GCA_036378075.1). Classification (GTDB taxonomy): domain Bacteria; phylum Pseudomonadota; class Gammaproteobacteria; order Natronospirales; family REEB76; genus DASSKW01. The sequence goes on along the minus strand of DASUXE010000194.1, from coordinate 4,398 downwards.
GCGCACCGAGCATGGACAGCGTAAACAAGGCCATTTCCGGCGGTGGCGCTGCGCCTATCGCCGAAGCGGCCAAGGGCGCGGCGTTGCCGCGCGCCAAACTGCAAGTGCTGTCGGGCTCATTCGCCGGCAAGGAACTGGAGCTGAACAAGGCGTTGACGACACTCGGACGCCCGGGAGTCCAGGTCGCCGCCGTCACCCGCCGCGCCGACGGCTTCTTCATTGTCCATGTGGAAAGCGGATCGGGTCAGGGTTTCCCGACCGTCAATGGCAAGGACATCGGCGCACAGGCGCAGAAACTGAATGACAACGATGTCATTGAATTGGCGGGCGTAAAAATGGGCTTCTATTCGATGCCCAACAATTAATATCGGGCCACCGCAGATAGCTGTCTTCAGACACCCGCCGCCGACACGGCGGGTGTTTCGTTTTTATCCACTACGCTGAACTTTACCCGCTGGGTAACACCACACAGCAGTTCATACGGAATTGTGCCGGCCGCTTGCGCCACCTGCTCGACAGGTAACGCAGGCCCCCAGGCAATTACCGGATCGCCGACTTTTGCATCAGGTACCGTGCGGAGATCCACGGCAATCATATCCATGGATACGCGTCCGGCCAGCGGGCACAATCCGCCGTTCACCAGCACCGGTGTGCCGTTGGGCGCGTGACGCGGATAGCCGTCACCGTAACCGATCGCCGCGATACCGACGGAAAGCGCTTCCGGCGCTGCCCACACACCGCCGTAGCCAACCGTTTCGCCGGGCTGAAGATGGCGAATCGCAATCAGTTGAGTGCTCATCGTCATGACCGGCAGCAGTCTTTCATCCGCACCGCAACGGTCGGCAAAGGGAGACACACCATAAAGCAGAATACCCGGGCGTACCCAGTCGGCGTGGCTGTCCGGCCACGCCAGGATACCGGCGGAATTGGCGATGCTGCGCTCGACCTCGATACCCGCGGTTGCCTCGGCAAAGCGTTGCAACTGAGCACTGGTCCGTGATGAGTTTACATCGTCGGCACAGGCAAGGTGCGTCATCAAACGCACCGGGCCGCGCACTGCCTGAGCTGCAGATAGCCGCTGCCACATACTGCGCGCCTGACCCAGTGGAAATCCGAGACGGTTCATGCCGCTGTCCACTTTCAGCCATACGCTCAATGAATGCCGGAGATGACTGGTTTCGATCAGTTCAAGCTGTCCGATTTCGTGCACCACCACATCGCAACCGTTGCGCGCTGCCTCATCCAGCTCATCCGCACCGAATACACCTTCGAGCAAAACAATGGGATGCGCCAGGCCGGCACGCCGTATGACCAGCGCTTCGTCGAGGCTGGCAACCGCAAATGCATCGGTTTCACTCAACGCGTGTGCCACTGCCGTGATGCCATGACCGTAGGCATTGGCCTTGACGACCGACATGATCCTGGAATTTGGGGCGATCTCACGGACTCGGCGCAGATTGTGGCGTAAAGCAGCAAGATTGATGATGGCCCCGGTGGCCCGGCTCACATGTACCCCCCGGCATCTTCCGGAATGTAATTCTCAAATCGGGTGAATCTGCCCAGGAACGTGGTCCTGACTTCTCCGATCGGGCCGTTACGCTGTTTGCCGATGATGATTTCCGCAGTACCTTTATCCGGACTTTCCTTGTTGTAGACCTCATCGCGATAGATAAACACAATCACGTCGGCATCCTGTTCGATGGAACCGGATTCGCGCAGATCGGACATGATGGGGCGTTTGTCGTTGCGGGTTTCCAGACTGCGGTTCAACTGCGACAGCGCGATGACCGGAATCTGCAGTTCCTTGGCCAACGATTTCAGACTGCGACAGATTTCTGAAATCTCGGTGGCACGGTTCTCACGCGTACCCGGCACCTGCATGAGCTGCAGGTAATCCACCACGACAAGCCCCAGGTTGTGTTCGCGCTTGAGGCGCCGGGCCCGAGCGCGCAGCTCGGTCGGGGTCAGCGCGCCGGTGTCATCAATAAACATCGGCGCCTTGGACATGATCGAAATTGCCGAGCTCACCCGCTGCCAGTCCTCGGGGTCGAGCCTGCCGGTACGGATCTTCTGCTGATCGATGCGTCCGAGCGACGAGATGAGACGCATGGCAAGCTGTTCGCCGGACATTTCCATGCTGAATACTGCGGTTGGCACCGGGTTCTCGGGTTTGCAGGCGCTGTACTCTGCAATATTCATCGCGAAGGCCGTCTTGCCCATGGACGGACGCCCCGCCACGATAATCAGGTCACCGGGCTGCAAGCCGGTGGTCATTTCGTCGAATTTGTCTATGCCACTCGACAATCCGGTCAGCGGGCTGTTGGCATGCATCAGGGCATCCAACCGGTCTACCGTCTTGGAAAGCAATTCACTGACGCGCACAAAACTGCGCTGCATGCGGCCGCCACGTTCGGCAATATCGAATACCTGGCGTTCGGCATAATCCAGCAATTCGGCGGTACCCCGTCCTTCCGGACGAAACGCTGCATCCGCCAGCTCGCCGCCAACCCGGATCAACTGGCGCAACACCGACCGTTCGCGCACGATATCGGCATAAGCGCGCACGTTGGCCGCGGTCGGGGTATCGCGTGCCAGAGTAGCGAGATAGGCCAACCCGCCCGCTTGCTCCAGCAGGTTACGGCCTTGCAGCCATTCGGCAAGCGTAACGGCGTCAAACGGGGTGTCGTGTTCGGTCAGCTCGGTGATGGCACGAAACAGCAACCGGTGGTCCTGCCGGTAGAAGTCCTCTTCGGCAAGGCGATCGGCGACCTGCTCCCAGACGGTATTATCCAGCATGAGTCCGCCCAGCACCGCCTGTTCCGCTTCCACGGAATGGGGCGGCACGCGCATGGCTTCGATGGCCGATGCGGTGGCGGAATCAAACGATTTGACGGCTCCCGGCATGATGACTGACAGCTGGCTGATGAAGGGAAACTGTAAGCGACACCCTCGACACTGGCAAGCGCTTTTGGCGGGAGCCGCGCGGCAATTGAGGTCGCCGGAAACAAACGCGGGAGCCGAAGCTCCCGCGCGCAAACTGGCTAAAAAGTCACCAGCTTATTCTTCGGCAACCACCACCACCGTGACTTCGACATTCACGTCGGTATGCAGATGCAGTTCGACCTTGTGCTCGCCGGCCACGCGGATCGGACCCTGCGGCATGCGCACTTCCTTGCGCTCGATCTTGAAGCCGGCATTGGTGAAGGCTTCCGCGATATCCACGGTGCCGACCGAACCGAACAATTTGCCTTCCTGACCGGCCTTGGCGTTGATGGTCACGCTCTTGCCTTCCAGCTCGGCCTTGCGCGCGTTTGCGCTGGTGAAATGATCTGCAGCCGCTTTCTCGAGTTCGGCGCGAATTTTTTCGAATTCGGCAATGTTGAGCGCGGTAGCAGCCTTGGCCTTGCCCTGCGGGATCAGGAAATTACGGCCGTAGCCCGGCTTGACCTTGACCTTGTCGCCAAGGTTGCCGAGGTTATCGACCTTCTGCAGCAGAATGACTTCCATTGGGTGTGCCTCCTGCCTCAGTGCTGATCGGTGTACGGCAGCAGCGCGATGAACCGCGCACGCTTGACCGCGAGTGACAATTGACGCTGATAGAACGAACGCGTGCCGGTGATGCGGCTCGGGACGATCTTGCCGGTTTCGGTAATGTATGCCTTCAAAGTGGCGAGATCCTTGTAATCGATCTGCTCGACGTTCTCGGCCGTAAAACGGCAGAACTTGCGGCGACGGAAAAAACGTGACATGGGCTTGTCCTCGATTCGGTGCTGTGATTATTCGGCTTCGGCGCGCGTTTCTTCGTCCGTGCCACGGTCGTCATCGTCCGAGTCACGGTCGTCGCTGCCAAAACGCTCGGCGCGGTCTTCCTTCTCATCCTTGGGCTTGATCAGGGGAGAAGGCTCGGTGATCGCACGGTCACAGCGGATCACCATGTGACGCAGCACGGCGTCGTTGAACCGGAAGGCGCCAATCAGCTCATCCAGAGTCGCCTGTCCGCACTCGATGTTCATGAGCACGTAATGCGCCTTGTGCATCTTGGCGATCGGGAAAGCCAGCTGGCGGCGGCCCCAGTCTTCCAGACGGTGGATATGGCCACCTTCGGCCTCAATCATCGAGCGGTAGCGCTCGGTCATCGCGGGGACCTGTTCACTCTGGTCAGGGTGGACCAGAAACACGATTTCGTAGTGTCTCAACGTAAGCTCCTTATGGACTGATGGCCCCCCGATCTATGCGGTGGGGCAAGGCTTCCGGCACGGGGCGGGAAGGCCGCGCATTATGCCGGAAGCCGGTCCGGCTTGCAATTCAGTGGCTTACGGGAAAATGCCCGCCGCAGGGCGGTACGTTGGATCAGCGCGACGCGCCTCGCTGTCGGCCCGCCTCAAACAGGGCGACCCC
>DASUXE010000193.1:0-3527 GCA_036378075.1 Gammaproteobacteria bacterium | reverse complement strand
TCGGGAGGCATTCACATGGATCACTCCATGACCACTACGTCCTTTGAATTGGCAGGTTATCGTCTTACCCGCTCGCTTGGCGTGGTGCGCGGGATCACGGTGCGTTCACGCAGTGTGGTCGGCACATTCGGCGGAGCCTTGCAGACGCTGTTTGGGGGCAACATTTCGCTGTTCACGGAACTGTGTGAAAAGGCCCGCGAAGAAGCCTTTGACATGATGTTGAAGCACGCCGAGGAACTGGGTGGCAACGCAGTCATCGGTGTACGCTACGATGCCAATGAGTTGATGCAGGGCGTCTCCGAAGTGCTCTGCTATGGCACTGCAGTGGTCGTGACCCGCATCTGATTGTCTGGTTCGACGCTTATCTGGCAGCGCTGTTGATTGTCACGCGAACAGTCCCGCCAGACTTCCCGCGTGTCCAGACCACCGTCCCGCTCGGTTCTCCCGGTTTCGGCAACGGCGAACCGTCTTTTGAAACACGCGCCACCAGCTGAATCGAATCGAAATCAGCCAGGCTGCGACCCGCAATCATGGCATCCTTGTCGCTCAATGTGACATCCAGCGGCAGATCGCGAACCTGCAGTCGACGCACGGCCAGCGGCGGACCGCCCTGCGCACCGTTCGGCCGCGCAAACACGAATACCGTTTCATCCGGCGCCAATTCGGCTTTCAAGGCCGGGTTCAGCGCGACATGCACATGAATGGTCGTGGCGGTCTTTGTAACCGCGGTTGTCGGCACGGTGCCGCCCGCCTGCTGGATATATTTGCTGACGAACGCGGCATAATCTTCCGGCAGGTTCTGTTTCAGCAGGGTTTGCCAGCGCTTTACCGCAAGCTTGTTGTCGCCTTGCTGCGATGCGGCCAGACCACCGTACCAGAGTGCCTTGACGTTATCGGGATCAAGCGTCAGCACCTTCTCGAACAGCGGAGCAGCTTGCTGCATGAAATGATCGGGGTCCGCCAGTGTGACTGCTTCGGCGTACGCGGCAAGCACCTCGGCGTTATCGTCGCCGGCCAGCTTGCGGGCGTGTTCAAATGCCGCTACCGCATCCTGATAGCGTTCCATGATGATGTAGGAATGGCCAAGCATCAGCCAGCCCTGCAAATCGTTCGGATCTTTTGTATGCAGGCGATCGGCGAGGTTCTGGACCATATCCTCGATTGTTACCCGACTTGCCGCATCGGTACCCTCGGTCGCAGCGCGCCAGTTGCCCATGCGCCAGTAGAACAAACCGGCGACGATCATGATCAGTACGCCGACAGTAATGCCCAGCAGCTTGCCATTGCGTGCGGCCAGCTGAAATTGAGGCGCAGTTTTTGGCTGATTACCGAGCCGTTCGCGTTCGATATCACGAACCGCGGACTGATAGTCGCTTTCCGCCAGCAGTCCATTGGCGAGATCGCGCTCCAGTTCGGCGAGTTGCCGCTGATAAACCCCCTGCCCGGCTTCGGCCGCGGATATCTTTCCGGAAGACACATGCCCGCGCCACAGCGGAAACACGACGCAGGCAGCGGCCACGACGCTCATCAGAAGCGCCAACAAGATGAAGGTCAAATCGATTCTCCGTCGCTATCCGCGGAATCCCGCAGCATTGAACTGCGACGCCGTATGACCACAACAACCATGCCTACGGCGATCGTCAGGAACAGGAAAGGCCCGAACCACAGCAACCAGGTGCTTGTCTGTACCGGCGGTTTGTAGAGTATGAAATCACCATACCGGTTGACCATGTACGCCCGGATATCGGCATCGGTTTTGCCGGCCGCCACCTGTTGATGCACCTGGCGGCGGAAATCCGCGGCCAGATCCGCATTTGAATCCGCGATGGTTTCGTCCTGGCATACCAGGCAACGGAACTCGTGTATCAGGTGTTCGTAACGGGCCTGCATGGCCGGATCCTGAAACGGCGGTTCGCTGTCGATCGCCGGCACTGCCGGGCTCAGCGCCATCAGCATCAAGCCGCAACACAATGCGCTCAGCCATTTCATGGGCTTTCCTGCTCCAGTCTGTGTATCCGCGGCAGCAGATCATTCTTGATGATAGCGGGCGTCAGCGGACCGATGTATTTGTGACGAATGATGCCTTGCTTGTCGAGCAGGAAGGTTTCCGGTGCACCATAGACGCCCCAGTTTATGGCGACATCGCCATTCGCATCGAACGCGATTGCCGTATAGGGGTCGCCTTCCTTGGCCAGCCAGTCCAGCGCCGTTTGCCGTTCGTCCTTGTAGTCAAGGCCATAGATTGGAATGATGTTCTGCTTGGCAAACTGTACCAGGGTCTCGTGCTCGTCGCGGCATGCAACGCACCAGGTTGCCCATACATTCAACAACGCAACCTTGCCCTTGAATTCATCCTGCGTGATGGGTTGGGTCGACTGTCTGAGCCGCGGCAATGAAAATGCGGGCGCGGGCTTGCCGATCAATGGCGACGGCACAATGGTCGGATTCAGAAACAGGCCACGCATGAACAGCGCCAGCAGACCTGCGAGCACCAGAACCGGCAGACTGTAAACCAGATAGCGGGACTTCATTCACGATTCTCCATTACCGTACGCCTGCCCGGCTTCGCGGGTTTGACGGGTTCCACCGCACCGGGATCGAGTTCCAGCTGTGCCGGACTGCGCCGGTAGCGGCGATCGGATGCGGCCAGTATCCCGCCCAGCATCATGAACAATCCACCGAGCCAGATAAAGCGGACCAGCGGCTTGTATTGCAGGCGTACGCTCCATGCGTCGTTATCGAGCGGATTGCCGAGTGCCACATAAAGGTCCCTGAACACGCCGGGATCGATGGCCGCTTCGGTGGTGACCGTGGTGGTGAACTTGCGTTTTTCCGGCAGCATTGTCGTTACCGTGCGTCCGTCATGCGTAACTTCAAACATACCCTGTTCGGCCTGATAGTTCGGTCCCTGAACGGTATGTACACCATCGAATTTGAATTGATAACCCGCCACGCTGGCAGTGCTTCCCGGCGCCATCACGCGATCTTCTTCAGCGCCAAGTATGCTGGTTACGGTAATCCCGAGGACCAGCAAACCGGCGCCGAGATGTGCGAGACTCATGCCGATCATGGCGCGCGGCAAGGTGATATGCCTGCCATTGCGGCGCGCCCGCAGACGCTGCAACGGTTCCTGCAGCGCCGACAGAATCGCCCAGCTGCCGAGCAGAATGCCGGCCGCGAGCATCAGACTGGCTTGCGATCCGGCAAGCGCAACACAGACAATCGCAACAAGCAGTGCAGCAACAGCCGACACTCTCACTGCGCGCACGGTGTCGTGTGCATCGCCGCGTTTCCAGCGTACGTAGGGACCGATTCCAATCAGGATCAGGAATGGCAGCATGATGGGAACGAACACTGCCTTGAAATACGGAGGACCGACCGACAACTTGCCGAGACCGAAAGCGTCCATCAGCAGCGGATAAAGGGTGCCGAGCAACACCGCACCGGCAGCGACCACCAGAAAAATATTATTGAGCAGCAACAGGGTCTCGCGGGAAAACGGTTTGAAGCCGCCACCGCTGGACAGC
>DASUXE010000192.1:0-8603 GCA_036378075.1 Gammaproteobacteria bacterium | reverse complement strand
CGGCGCTCGAGGGCAAGGATCTGGTCGTGAGTGGCTGGGTGGCCTCGATCCCGCAGCCGGAACCTGAATATCTCAGATTTCGTTTCAAGGTGCAGACACTCGACGGACAGACTCCCGGCGCCGGAATTCCGGAGCAGTTGCGTCTTACCTGGTCGGGCACCTGGCATCGTCTGGTACCGGGGCAGCACTGGCGCTTCACGGTACGGCTCAAGCGGCCGCACGGTTACATGAACCCAGGGGGATTCGACTACGAAGGCTGGTTGTTTCGCCAGGGTGTCGGCGCCACCGGCTATGTCCGGCACGGGCAGGCAGAACGACTGACCGATGCGTCAAGGTATCCATTGCTGCGAGCGCGTGCAGCCCTGTCGCGGGCAATCCGCTCGGCGTTGTCCGGCAGCGAATTCGCCGGGGTTGCTGCAGCGCTGGCAGTTGGCGATAGCAGTGCCATTACACCGATGCAATGGCAGGTATTCCGCAACACCGGCACCGCACATCTGGTGGCCATTTCCGGGCTTCACATCGGGCTGCTGGCGGGTTTGATTTTTCTGCTGACACGGCTGATCTGGCGGCGCAGTGCATGGTTGTGTGAGCGGATACCGTTACCGCTGGCTTCATGCAGCGCGGCGTTGCTGGGTGCATTCGGATATGCGGCAATGGCCGGTTTTTCGGTGCCGACGCAACGGGCACTGATCATGTTGCTGGCTGCCGCCGGCGCTGTCTTGTCGCGGCGGCATTCGCGCTGGCAGGATCTGCTCGGACTGGCTCTGATCGGGGTACTGCTGCTGGATCCGTTGTCGATATGCGGCATCGGTTTCTGGCTTTCATTCGGTGCGGTCGCTTCCATTCTGTATGCCCTCAGCGGCTGGTCCGGCTTGAAGCCGGGGCGGTGGCGCGAATTGTTGCGGACCCAGTGGGCGGTCGGCATCGGCCTGCTGCCGTTGCTGGTGTTTTTTTTCCATCGCACCGCGCTGGTCTCGCCCCTGGCCAATCTAGTCGCCGTGCCCGTATATAGCCTGATAGCGGTACCGCTGGTGCTATTGGGGGCATCGTTGCTGCCGGTCTGGCAGTGGGGTGGCACGCTGCTGCTGAAAGGCGCTGCCGCGACCATGGCGCTGAGCTGGCCCGTGCTCGAGCATCTGGCGAATGTTCAGGGGAGTCAGTTGGCGGCATCCGCGCCCGGTTGGCTGGCGGTGCTGGTAGCCATGATCGGTGCCGCATGGCTGCTGGCGCCGCGTGGCCTGCCGGCGCGCTGGCTGGGTGCGGTGCTGTTCCTGCCGCTTTTTTTTCCCGATACGGTGCCGATCCCGCCTGGCAGCTTTGATCTCACCTTGCTGGATGTGGGGCAGGGCCTTTCGGCCGTGATCCAGACCCGTCATCACACGCTGGTCTACGATACCGGCCCCGCCTTTTCGGCGAATTCCGACACGGTGAAGCTGGTACTGCTGCCCTGGATGCAGGCCCGTGGCATCAAACGACCCGATCTGGTGGTCGTCAGTCATGAAGACAACGATCATGCCGGCGGTCTGCCGCGTCTGCAGGCGCGGTTTCGGGACGTGCCGGTGTTGTCGGGCGCAGTGGGCCGTTTTCCGGATGTCTGGTCTTGTCTCACGGGCCAGCACTGGAACTGGGACGGTGTGCGATTCGACGTGCTGTATCCTGATTCGGCGGCGCCGGTTCATGGCAACGATGCATCCTGCGTGCTCAGGATCAGCAGCCCGGGCGGCTCTGCACTGCTGGTTGGCGATCTGATGAAAGCGGGTGAACAGCGATTGATCGGGCTGCAGCCGCGGAATTTGTCTGCGCAGGTGCTGGTGGCGCCGCATCATGGCAGCAATTCGTCATCCAGTCGGTCCTTTATTGCAGCAGTCGCGCCGCATCTGGTTTTGTTTCCAGTCGGTTATCGCAACCACTGGCATTTCCCGGCTTCCAGGGTCGTCAGACGATACCGCGCTGCCGGCGCCGCATTTGCCGATACGGTGCATGACGGCGCCATCGACGTGAATTTCCGGCCCGGTCAGCCTGCCAGGATTGCGGCTTGTTGGCGCAAGGACGCAGCGCATTTGTGGACTGCGCGCTGAGATTCGCGCATCGGCCAAAATCCAGTATCATGCGCCAGATTCCCTACTGGATACGCATGCTGCATGTTCGAGATCATCAAAGCCGGTGGCTGGCTCATGGCGCCGCTCATCCTGTGTTCAATCATCGTCGTCGCAATCGTGGCCGAGCGTTTCTGGACGCTGCAGACCCGCCGCGTGGCGCCCGAACATCTGGCAGCGCAGGTCTGGAACTGGTTCAAAGCCGGTGAATTGGACGATGAACATCTGCAGATGCTGCGGACCGGATCACCGCTGGGCCGCATTCTGGCAGCCGGACTGGTGAATCGCGACAACGAACGCGAGGTTATGAACGAAGCGATCGAGGATACCGGCAGACATGTCGTGCATGAACTGGACCGCTATCTGATTACGCTTGGCACCATTGCCACTATTTCACCGTTGCTCGGACTGCTGGGTACGGTGGTGGGAATCATGCGGGTATTCGCTGCGATTTCGAGTAACGGACTCGGCAATCCGGCGGTGCTTGCGGGTGGCATATCCGAGGCGTTGATAACCACGGTCGCCGGGTTGGCGGTCGCGATCCCGGCCTACATTGCGCACCGTTACCTGCGCGGCAAGGTGGATGATCTTGTGGTCAGGATGGAACGGGAAACGATACGCCTGATGAATGCCGTGCGTGGAGCGCCAAATTGAAACTGCGTTCCCGGCAGGGCGAGGATCCCGAACTCAACCTCATTTCGCTGGTGGATGTGGTGCTGATGTTGCTGGTGTTTTTCATGATGAGCACGCATTTCATCCAAAACACCAGTTTGCACGTGCAACTGCCGACCGCCAGTGTCGGACCTTCGACGCAACGTATCACCGGCATTGATGTGACAGTGGACGAGGCGGGCCGTTATTACGTCAATCAGAAACCGGTTCCCGGGACCAGCCCCGATGCGGTTCGCGACGCGTTGCTCGCTGCGGCCGGTGAACGGCGCGATATTCCCATCGTGCTGCGTGCCGATGCGCGTTCCACGCATCAGTCTGTCGTTACCGTCATGGATGTGGCCGGCGCGCTCGGCTTTACCCAGTTGCAGATACTTACCAGCAAACCACGGGCAGATTGACACTCATGAATGCATTGCATGTGGACACCAGGGTCATGCGTGTCTATACCCGTTTGCTGGGGTATGTCGTTCCATTCTGGAAGATGTTTTCGCTGGCAATTCTGGGTATGGTTATCTACGCGCTGACGCAGCCCGCATTCGCGGCTCTCATCAAGCCATTAATGGACAGGAGTTTCGTCGCACACGATCCGCGCAGCATCAGGGTGATACCACCGCTGGTGATCGGATTGTTTCTGCTGCGCGGCATATCAGGGTTTTTATCTGCCTATTTCATCAGCTGGGTAGGGCGGAGCGTGATCAAGACGCTGCGCGGCCAGGCTTTCAGCCAGTTGCTGCGTCTGCCCACGCGCTATTACGATGCGACATCGTCCGGTGTGCTGATCTCCAAGCTGACCTACAACATCGAACAGGTCGCGGAAGCTACAACCAACGCCATTACCGTGCTGATTCGTGACGGCTTGACCATCGTCGGCCTGATCGGCCTGATGTTTTACCTGAGCTGGAAACTGTCGTTCTTTACCCTGATCGTTGGACCACTGATCGCGTTGCTGGTGCGTTACGTGAGCGAACGTTTCCGGCGCTACAGCACCCGCATTCAGGATTCCATGGGCGACGTCACCAAGGTCGCGGAAGAGGTTGTAACCGGCCACCGGATCGTGAAGCTGTTCGGCGGCGAGCAGCAGGAACTGCATCACTTCGAGGCGGTCAACGAACGCAATCGATATCTGAACATGAAACTGGTACTGGTCAACGCGGGCTCCAGTCCCATTATCCAGCTGATAGCCGGTATCGGCATGGCACTGGTTATCTACGCGGCGACATTGCCGTCCATGCTGAATGTGGTGTCCGTTGGCACCTTCGCATCATTCCTTTCCGCCATGTTGCTGGTGATGGCGCCCCTCAAACATGTAACCGACATCAATGCACCTTTGCAAAAAGGGATTGCCGCCGGGCAGAGCATCTTCGAGTTGCTGGACGAGGAAGTCGAGACTCGTGGCGGAAGCCTGCAGCTTGACCGTGCGCGCGGCACGCTCGAGTTCCGCAATCTGAATTTTGCGTATGCGTCTGAAAAAGGCGAAGTGCTGCGTGATATCTCATTCAAGGTGGAGCCTGGGAGCACCATTGCGCTGGTGGGGCGCTCGGGAAGCGGCAAATCGACACTGGTGGGACTGGTGGCGCGTTTTTATGATCCTCTGTCGGGCGAGATTCTGCTCGACGGACACCGCTTGCAGGACTATCGATTGCATGATCTGCGTGAGCAGATTGCGATGGTCGGCCAGGATGTCATGCTGTTCAACGACAGCATTCGCAACAACATCGCTTACGGCACGCTCGCCAATCACGGTGAGGCCGAGGTCCTGGCGGCTGCAGAAGCCGCCAATGCGCTCGAATTTATCCGCGCCCTGCCTCAGGGACTGGACACGCAGGTCGGCGATCGTGGCGTGCTGTTGTCGGGCGGTCAACGTCAGCGCATCGCCATTGCCAGGGCGTTGCTGAAGAACGCGCCATTGCTGATTCTGGATGAGGCGACCTCCGCACTGGATAGTGAATCGGAGCGGCACATCCAGTCTGCACTGGAGCGTTTGATGCGGGCGCGCACGACGCTGGTCATTGCACACCGGCTGTCGACGGTGGAGCGCGCCGACCGGATTCTGGTGCTTGATCAGGGTCGGATCGTTGAAAGCGGGAAGCACGAAGAGTTGCTTGCCCTTGATGGGCAGTATGCGACCTTGCATCGCATGCAGTTCCGCGACGCCAACGGTGCCTGATTCCGCCGCATGAAGCGTTGGCTCCATGACTGGCTGTTGCAACGCTGGTATGGCCGCGGGCCGATCTGGATTCTGATTCCGTTCACCTGGCTGTTTGTCGCGCTCACGTCGTTTCGGCGTTTTTTGTACCGCAGCGGCATCCTGTCAACGGCTACGCTTCCAGTGCCGGTTATCGTGGTCGGCAATCTGAGTGTCGGTGGTAGCGGCAAAACTCCTTGTACCTTGTGGCTGAGTCAGATACTGCAAGAAGCAGGCTATCGGCCGGGCATTATCGTGCGTGGTTACGGCGGCAGCTCCCCAAGCTGGCCGCGTCTGGTAACAGCAGACAGCAATCCGCGTGAAGTCGGCGATGAGGCGGTGTTGCTGGCATCCCGCAGCGGGGTACCGGTTGCGGCCGGGCCGCGCCGGGTGGCGGCAGCCCGGCTGCTGATCGAACAGCAGCAGGTAGACCTGATACTGAGCGATGACGGTTTGCAACATTACCGGCTGCCACGCGATGTCGAAGTGATCATGCTTGATGGTGTTCGCGGTCTGGGCAATGGCTGGCGGTTGCCGGCCGGGCCGCTGCGCGAATCCGCCGGACGTTTGCGGGACGCCCCATTCGTGGTGATCAAGGCCGGCACGACAAGTCCAGCTGACGTGCCGCGCGATGCACTGATCATGCGGCTGGAACTGGACGAGGTGGTCTCGCTGTCATCGGGTGAGCGCCGCTTGTTGCAGGATTTCGCCGCCAAGCGAGTGCATGCGGTGGCTGGCATCGCGGATCCGGGGCAGTTTTTCGCAGCCCTGGAAGCCCGGGGATTGCACGTGGATGGCAGAGCCTTGCCTGATCACGCGATGCCCGACACGGGCGATCTGCTGTTTGGTGATGATCTGCCGGTTCTTATGACAGAAAAGGACGCAGTAAAATGCAAGGCCATGCAGCTTGAGCATCATTGGTACGTGATGGCGACGGCCCGTTTCAGCGAATCGGATCGGCGCCGTTTTTTGTCAGGGCTGACACCCTATTTGACAAAATCGACGGCAACAGGAGCAGCACATAATGGATAACAAGTTACTGGAAATACTGGTTTGTCCCGTTTGCAAAGGGCCGCTGGTATATCACAAGGCCGAACGCGAGCTGATCTGCAAGGCGGATCGCCTGGCCTATCCGGTTCGGGATGGTATTCCGGTGATGCTTGAGGACGAGGCGCGCGAGTTGAAACCCGGCGAGGAAGTCTGAATGCGATTCAATGTTGTCATACCCGCGCGACATGGATCTCAGCGCCTGCCTGGTAAGCCGCTGGCGAACCTGCATGGCAGGGCGCTTGTTCTGCATGTCTGCGAGCGGGCACGGGAAAGTGGCGCTGACTGCGTGATTGTGGCGACCGATGATGCAAGCATCCGTGAGGTGTGTGCAGCGGCGGGGTTCGATGTGGAGATGACGCGCACCGACCATCTCTCGGGGACGGATCGCATAGCGGAAGTTGCCGAGAGGCGGCAATGGGGCGACGACGAGATTGTGGTGAACCTGCAGGGCGACGAGCCATTGATGCCGGGACAAACCATCCGGCAGGTCGCAACGCTGCTCAACGCGCACCCGAACGCACAGATGGCGACGTTGTGCACGCCGATCAATTCACTCGCCGAATTCCTCAATCCGAACGTGGTCAAAGTTGTCGCGGATCAGGCCGGGCTGGCACTGTATTTCAGTCGTGCCCCGATTCCGTGGAATCGCGACGCCGCACAATCCGGACTTTCCTCGCAGCAAAGCTGGCATGGCGCCTCGCGCCACATCGGTCTTTATGCGTACCGCGCTGCAGCATTGCGACAGTTGTCGCACACGCCGCCGTGCGATCTGGAACAGCTTGAAAAGCTCGAGCAATTGCGTGCCCTGTGGAGCGGCATGCGTATTGCGGTGGACGGGGCGCGCGAAATACCGGGACCGAGTGTAGACACTGCAGATGATCTCGATGCCGTCGCTGCCCTGATGCGTGGTGCTCACTGACGTTATGACTGCCGGTAATCGCGACAACCGGAGTGCAGTATTATTTGTCTGCATGGGCAACATCTGCCGTTCGCCGACCGCGGAAGGGGTGCTGCGCACAATGCACCGGCGCCTGGTACCTGAATTGAGATTGGAGATTGATTCTGCGGGCACGCATGCAAACTACCATCTTGGCGAACAGCCGGATCGGCGTTCGCAACAGGCGGCGCAGTTGCGTGGCTACGATATTAGTGGCCACCGTGCGAGAGTGGTCATGCCGGAAGATTTCGATATGTTCGATTATATAGTTGCCATGGATCATGACAACCTGCGAAATCTGCAGAAGATGCGCAACGCTTCCGCGCGTGCCGAACTCGGCCTGTTACTGGCCTATGCGCCGCAGACAAGTTTGCGTTCGGTGCCCGATCCATACCATGGAGGCCCGGCTGGGTTCGACAAGGTTCTGGACCTGATAGAGCAGGGGGTGCGGGGATTGCTGCGGAATTTATGCACCAGACAGAACATTCCATTCCCTGAAGTGGAATCGGGATAAAAAAAGCCCGGCGCTATGCCGGGCTTTCTGTTTTGTCAGTGAGCGGACTTATTCCTTGTCAGGCTCATGACTGGAAACACTGCTCACCCGGTCATCGGATGCTGTTTCCCTGGAAGCAGGCGCGACAGGTTGGGACTGGTCCTGTCGGTATGATTCCGCGGGTTCGGGTCGGTACTCGCGAACCGGTGCGGTCACAGTGGACTCCGCCGCCACGGGTGCGGGTGTCGGCGCTGGTGTCGCGGCCGGTACCGATACCGGTGCGGGCGGTGGCGTGTATGCGGGTGCGGTCACCGCCGGTGCAACCTGCACGGGTTCAGGAGAGCGAGCAGCCGGTCTCTGCACGGCACCCGGTATGCTTGGATCGGCCAGATAATGTTCGATTGAATCCGGCGCCGTGGTCGTTACGTTGCCATCCTGCGCCGGACGTTCGGTTTGCTGCGCGGGTCGTTCCCCGCCTTCGTAGCGGCGGCGGCGGCGGCCACCGCGCCGTCCACGGCGTGTGCCGCGGCTGCTGCGTTCCCGATTGCCATTGGCTTCGTCGCGTTCCTGACTGGTCGCCGGGCTGCCGGTATCCGCGGGAGGTGGTGTTGTCGCGGGCTCACGGGTTTCACGCACAGGCGCAGCAGATGTTTCGACCGGACGAGGCGCAGGCGCGGGCCGCTCCCGTTGTGGTTCGCGGGTTCTGTCGCGGTCGCGATCACGATTGCGCTGCTGGTCACGTTCGACGTTGCGCGCCACGTTACCCTGGCTACTCTGCGGGCGTTCATGGCGTCTGGCGCCGCTGCCGCTGTGCCGTTTGCGATCCCGGTCCCGGTTGCGGTCATGGTCACGACGTGCGTTTCGTTCGGGGCGAGCTGGTTGCGGCCGAACCGCTTTTTCCCCACTGCCGAACAGGCTGCGCCACAGACGCACGAACAGACCCGGCCCGGCTTCGACAGTGGCAACGGGTTTTGAAGCCGGTGCCGGCGACGCGGGAGTGATTCCCTTGACCATCGGCTGTTCTGGCAATTCGCGTTTCATTTCGGCACCCGGTACCGGAGGTGCTTCAGGTTCAGTAATCAGCTTGTAACTTGCGCTGGCGGGACCGGCCTGTCTGACTTCGTCATCGCGCATACGCTGGATGTCATAGCGAGGCGTTTCCATGTGCGG
>DASUXE010000191.1:0-4580 GCA_036378075.1 Gammaproteobacteria bacterium | reverse complement strand
TTTGCGTGGCTGGATTGCGCATCCGACCTTCTCCCGCAGCCAGACCGATCTGCAATATTTTTATGTGAATGGACGCATGGTGCGCGACAAGTTGCTGGCGCACGCGGTCAAGCTTGCCTATCACGATGTCCTGTTCCATGGCCGGCATCCGGCGTACGTGCTGAATCTTGAACTTGATCCTTCGCGCGTGGACGTGAATGCGCACCCTGCCAAGTACGAGGTACGGTTCCGCGACAGCCGGCTGGTGCACGACTATGTATTTCGCACCGTGGAATCAGCGTTGCGAGAGACCACGCCGCAGGCCGTGCAGGGTACAAGCACGATGCCTATGGGAACGACGCCGCATATTGCTGCCGGAATTTCAGCATCACATCCGCAACGGCCGATGGCATTGGGCGTATCGGAACAGATTGCACGCTATGCCCAACTCGCGTCTGCCGGCGAGAAACCTTTGCCGGATACCGCCAGGAATTCCGATGCTGGCGGTGTGCCGCCACTGGGATTTGCACTGGCGCAATTGCATGGCATCTATGTGCTGTCCGCCGCTGCAGACGGGCTGGTGCTGGTTGACATGCACGCGGCGCACGAACGCATTACGTATGAACGCATGAAAGCCGCGATGGCATCCGGTCATGTGATATCTCAACCGCTGCTGGTCCCGGTCAATCTGCAGGTGAGCCGTGCCGAGGCGGAGCTGGCCGAGACAGTAACAGGCGGCCTGGCCGAACTTGGATTTGTAATCGAACGCCGCGGTCCCGACAGTCTGTCTATTCGTGAAGTACCCGCGCTGCTCGCGAACGAGGATCATGCGCAGTTGCTGCGCGATATTCTCGCCGACGTTGCCACGCAGGGCAGCAGCCGGCGTCTGGATGCGGCGCTGGAACATGTGATGGCAACCCGGGCATGCCATACCTCGGTCCGCGCACATCGCGAGCTGACGTCGACGGAGATGAATGCTCTGTTACGCGAAATGGAGCGCACACCGCGCGCCGATCAGTGCAATCACGGCCGTCCGACCTGGACTCGGTTGAGCTTGCAGGAACTCGATAAACTGTTCCTGCGGGGGCGGTAACGTGCTGCCTCCCGCCATTCTGCTGATGGGCCCGACGGCAACCGGCAAGACCGCGCTTGCAATCGAACTGGTGAAGCGATTTCCCTGTGAAATCATAAGTGTCGACTCCGCGATGATCTATCGCGGCATGGATATCGGCACTGCAAAACCGTCAGCTGACGTATTGCGGATAGCGCCACACCGGCTCATTGATATCCGTGATCCGATTGAAAACTATTCAGCCGGAGAATTCAGGCGCGACGCCTTGCAGCACATGCGGGAGATTGCGGCGGCAGGCCGGATTCCACTGCTGGTCGGCGGCACCATGTTGTATTTTCATGTCTTGCAGCGCGGCATTGCCGAACTTCCGCAAGCCAGCGCCGAATTACGGGCCGAACTCGATGCGCGGGCGGCGCGCGATGGCTGGCCGGTGCTGCATGCGGAACTGAAGCGGGTCGATCCGGAGGCGGCGGCGCGTATCCATCCGAACGACCCTCAGCGGATCCAGCGTGCGCTGGAAGTTTACGATCTGGCCGGGAAGTCGCTCTCGGAACTCCAGCGAGGCGGCCAGGTCGAACCGTTGCCCTTCAGATTGGTCAAGTTAGGGCTGGTGCCTGCCAACCGGACGCTGCTGCATGCGCGGATCGCCGAACGGTTTCGCGCCATGATGGCAGCCGGCTTTCTGGATGAGGTCAGGCGGCTGAGCCAAATCGAGGGTCTGACCGCCGAGCACCCGTCCATGCGTTCGGTCGGTTACCGCCAGATGCGGGAATTTCTGGACCGGGGCGGGCGCCTGGAAACCGCGGTCGAGCGGGGGATCGTGGCGACCCGGCAGTTTGCCAAGCGCCAGCTCACCCGCCTGCGGGCCGAACCGGACGTAATCTGGTATGACAGTGACATGACCGCGCTGCTTGAGCAGGTCGGCAGGGCGGTGGAGGCGGCGCTTTGAAGCCGGCCGTTTCGGCCGCTGTGATACAATTGACGTTGCTGGAAACACTATAACGGGTCGCTCAACGGGACCCGGCATCACTTTTACGATAACAACAAGGAGACGAGTCATGGCCAAAGGTCAGTCCCTTCAGGAACCGTTCCTGAACACGCTGCGCCGGGAAAAAGTGCCGGTCTCGATTTACCTGGTCAACGGCATCAAGTTGCAGGGGCAGATCGATTCGTTCGATCAGTTTGTCATCCTGCTCAAGAACAGCGTCAGTCAGATGGTATACAAACATGCCATTTCCACCGTGGTTCCGAGCCGTCATGTAAACATGAGTTCGGAAGAAAGTGGCGATGCGGGCGAAGGTGGTGCCTGACTCCGTCATGATGAGGTCCGTCATTGTTTGAACGCCCGAAGAGCGGTGAACGTGCCGTTCTGGTTCACCTGAATCTGGACCCCCTTACCGGAAACGAATTGCTGCAGGAGTTTACCGGGCTTGCGCTTGCCGCCGGCGCCGACGTGCTGGCTGTTGTGACGGGTAACCGGCGGGTACCGGAAGCGCATTTTTTCATCGGCGAGGGCAAGGCTGAGGAAGTGCAGGCACTGGTGAAGCAACATCAGGCTGACCTGGTGCTGGTAAATCATCAACTCTCTCCCAGTCAGGAACGCAACCTTGAGAAATTTCTCAGTTGCAGAGTGCTCGACCGCACCGGTTTGATTCTCGATATCTTTGCGCAACGCGCACGCAGCTTCGAAGGCAAGCTGCAGGTCGAGTTGGCGCAGCACCGGCATCTTGCGACGCGTCTGGTGCGCGGCTGGACCCATCTGGAGCGTCAGCGCGGTGGCAGCATCGGTTTGCGCGGGCCCGGCGAAACACAACTGGAGCTGGATCGGCGTTTGATTGGCAAACGTATTCAGCAACTGGTCAAGCGGCTGGAACGGGTACGTGAACAACGCGAACAGGGACGGCGTACCCGCTTGCGCAATGATGTCCCCACGGTGTCGGTGGTCGGTTACACCAACGCCGGCAAATCGACCTTGTTTAACGCGCTGACGGGTTCGGACGTGTTCGCGGCGAATCAGCTGTTCGCGACCCTGGATACCACATTGCGCCGCCTGCGTTTCGACGAAGGCCGTAGCGCGGTGCTGGCGGATACGGTGGGATTCATTCGGGAACTGCCGCACGATCTGGTCGCTGCATTCCGTTCCACCTTGTTGGAAACTGAACAGGCGACGCTGCTGTTGCACGTGGTGGATGCCAGCGATCCGCAACGCGACGTGTACATAGATACCGTCAATACAGTGCTGGAAGAAATCGGCGCCCAGGATATCGTGCAGCTCGAGGTGTTCAACAAGATTGACGCGACCGGACAGCCACCGGCGGTGGAGTCCGGTCCCGATGGCAAGCCACGACGTATTTGGGTGTCGGCGGCGAGCGGAGCAGGGATGGATATGTTGCGCGAAGCGATCGCCAGCCTGTTATATCGTGACACGGTGCACGGCTGGCTGCGGCTGACGCCGGGGCAGGGACGCGCGCGTGCCGCGTTCTTCGGGCTCGGCGCGGTACGCGAGGAAAAGCTCGATCAGGACGGCAGCTATCTGTTGCAAGTGGAGCTGCCGCGCAGCGACTATCAACGCTTGTGTCATCGCGAGGGGCTGAATCCCGCACTGCTGGGTGCGTGAGCGCCGGAGTGGAAAATGGTCTGGAATGAACCCGGTAAGAACGGCAAGGATCCATGGGAAAGCGGCGAGCACTCGCCCGATCTCGAGCGCCTGGTAAGGAATATCCAGCATCGCCTTCAGGCTCTGTTTGGCGGGCGGCGGCCGGGTCGCAACGGAATGTCAGCCACAGCGCTGCTCTGGACATTGCCGGTGCTGGCGGTCGTGTGGGTGGCATCCGGATTGTTTACAGTCGCCGCCGGTGATCGAAGCGTAGTGTTTGTGCTGGGCCGTGCCGGAGCAATCATGCAGCCGGGGTTGCACTGGCATGCGCCGTGGCCGATCGGGTCGCAAGTGACGGTAAGCGGGGTGGATCAGGGGCGCGATTATGCACATCTGTATAACCAGCTGGTCACTCAGGATGGCAGCGTGGTAATGGTTGCCGCTCAGGTGCATTACCAGATAGCCGACATCAGGAATTACCTTTTCAAGGTATCGGCGCCGGGTGCCGATGCGACCGGATCCAGAGTTCTGTTCGAAGCGCTGGCCGACAGCTCGATTCGCACCGCAGTAGCGCGCAGCACGCTTGCCGACATGCTGGGCAGCGGACGTGATCGGGCCGAGACCGAAGCACACGATCTTCTGCAGGCGGCGTTGCAGCAAAATGACGCGGGTATTGCCGTGACACGACTGGTGTTTCAACGCGTCGACGTTCCCGGCGTGGTCGCGTCAGCCTATGCCGATGTGCGCAAGGCGCAGCAGGATTCACGTCAATTGCAGGACAACGCGCAGGTTTATGCGAACCGGGTGGTCGCCGAAGCCAAGGGGACCAGTGACGCCGATGTCACTGAAGCCGGTGCCTACAGGGTGACCCGTACGTCTGAGGCGCAAGCCGATGTCGCCCGATTCGACCAGATACTGGATGCCTACCGTGCC
>DASUXE010000190.1:0-7910 GCA_036378075.1 Gammaproteobacteria bacterium | reverse complement strand
TGCCAACAACAGTGCGCGCATGGGCAAGAACCTGTGGACCGAGGATCGCGAAGGTGCGCCGATCCGGGTCTATGCCGCTTACAACGAACAGGATGAAGCGCAGTTCGTCATCGAACGCATCCGCCAATGGCAGGATCACGGCGGCAGCCGCAGCGATGTTGCGGTGCTTTACCGTTCCAATGCCCAGTCACGTGTGTTCGAAGAGCTGCTGCTGGCGGCGCGCATGCCATATCGGGTGTACGGCGGGCTGCGATTCTTCGAACGCGCCGAAATCAAGGATGCCCTGGCCTACCTGCGGCTGCTCGAGAACCGCGACGACGATGCATCGTTTGAACGCATCATCAATCTGCCCACCCGCGGCATCGGTACGCGCAGCATCGAGTTGCTGCGCGAGACCGCCAAACGCGAAGCCTGTTCATTGTGGCGGGCGATCCAGGTCATTGCACATGACAGCCAGATACCCGCACGCGTCACGTCCGTGTTCAACAGCTTTGTCAGGCTGATTGACGAAATGGACATGGCAGTGCGCGGGTTGCAGCTGTTCGAACAGGTCGATCATGTCATTCACACCAGCAAACTGGTCGAACATTACAAGGCGGAGAAAGGCGAGCGCGGCGAAGCGCGGGTCGAGAACCTGGAGGAACTGGTGAGCGCGGCGCGCAGTTTTCAGCCGGAAAGCCTGGAAGGCATGACCCCGTTGTCGGCGTTCCTCGCGCACGCAGCGCTCGAAGCCGGTGAAGGTCAGGCTCAGCAGTGGGAAGACTGTGTACAACTGATGACGCTGCATTCCGCCAAGGGGCTGGAATTTCCGCTGGTATTCATGTGCGGCATGGAAGATGGGTTGTTTCCACACGAACGCTCCAGCGACGACCTGGAAGGTTTGGAAGAGGAACGGCGCCTGTGTTACGTCGGCATGACGCGCGCTAGACAGGAACTGTATATGAGTTATGCCGAGAGCCGACGTTTGCACGGCATGGAGAATTACGGCGTGCCGTCGCGGTTCCTGCGCGAATTGCCGCCCGATGTGGTGGAAGAAGTGCGGCCCCGGGTGCAGGTAAGCCGGCCATATGCCGCCAGTACCCAGACAGTTGCTACCGGGCGTGCTGCAGGCGGACTGACACTCGGGCAACGCGTGCAACATCCGAGTTTCGGCGAAGGGGTGGTGCTGGACTGCGAAGGTTCCGGACTGCACGCCCGAGTGCAGGTCAATTTCAAATCCGCGGGCTCGAAATGGCTTGTGGTAGGCTACGCGAATCTCACCCCGTTATAGTTCAGCAACCTTTGAACATGTCGCGCCGTCTGCTTCTGCTAATCTTCGGTTGTCTGGCAGCGGCGTACGTGAGCGTCGCTTCAGCATCACCACCCGATGCGGGTGATACCGAATTGATGCTGCAGTCCGGCGCAGTATTTACCAACGGTTCGACGACACGCAGCGGCACCGCCTATTACGACACCAGCAACAGTCATACCGATTACAATTTCGCGGCGGGTTTCGGTTTCGGTCTGGGTGGCGATTTTGAAGCCGGCTTCAGTGTCGGTTACGGACGACTGAGTACTGCGGGCTGCGATTCCCAGAGCTGCAGCATCATCGATTCCGTTGGCAGCCGGCAATGGAGTCTGTTCCTGCGGCACAATTTCGAATCCGCCTACGACGGCACGAATTATGCATTCAGCGGCATCGAATTTACGGCCGCATACCCCGACGAGCAATTTGGACGCATTACCATGCTGCGACCGTACGTCGGCTACCGGTTCGGTCTGCCGCAGGACTGGTCGCTGGAGCTGGTGGTGGGCGGTTCCCAGGTCGTGGCCGGAACCGCCGCGGTGTCCAGCGGTTACGAGGTGCGATTGGGACTGGTGATCCCGCTTCAATAGCGGCATGCCCGGCTGTGAAATTGAGAATCCGGAGAAATAAACATGAGCGATGACGACAAGCGCGATCGTGCCTCGCGGCACGCTTCGAGCGACAAGACCTTGAGCCGGGATGCCTGGAAGATATTCCAGATGATGGCGGAATTCGTCGACGGCTTCGACAAGCTTGCTGCCATCGCGCCCTCGGTGAGCCTGTTCGGTTCCGCCCGCACCCCGCCCGAACATTCGTACTATCAACTGGCGGAACAGATCGGCAGGGCGTTATCGGATGCGGGCTTCTCGGTGGTATCGGGCGGCGGTCCCGGCATCATGGAAGCGGTCAACAAAGGCGCCTACGCCGGCAACTCACCCAGCATCGGTTTGAATATCCAGCTTCCACACGAACAATTCAACAACTCATATCAGGATATTTCACTCAGCTTCAAGCATTTCTTCATTCGCAAGGTGATGTTCGTGAAATATGCCTCTGCGTATGTCGTGTTACCGGGCGGGTTCGGTACCCTGGATGAGTTGAGTGAAATTCTGACCCTGATCCAGACCGGAAAGTCGCGGGCGATTCCGGTGATTCTGGTCGGTTCGGCGTTCTGGCGCGGCTTCATGGATTGGCTGCGAAGCCAGCTGGTTCAGGACGGCATGATTGATGCCGCCGATCTTGATCTGATTACGCTGGTCGATCAGCCGCAGCAGGTCGTCGATGCAATTTTTGAACATTACGGACCGCGTGGTTTTGAATTGTCGGCGGAAGAGCGGGAATTGATGATCGAACTGTGAGAACGTGAAAACCGCAGGCTGAAATTCAGTTCTCGGGTTTGCCGAGATCCACGCCGTCAAGGTCCTGTGAGTAGTCCGTTTCCAGCACCCGTTGTGCGGCGCCGGCATCACTGCGTGCCACGCGCAACTTGATGCCGCCCAGAGCGATCGAGTACAGCCAGTCCATCTGCACCATCTGATCATCGAACAGCATGGCTTCAATCCCTTCGGCGGCCAGCCGGCCGAGCGCGATATGCGCATCAATACTCTTGTCGTAGGTGGCAACGGTCACGAATTCATCCATCTCGGGTTGCAAATCCAGATCGGGGCAGGGAAGTTCCGCGCGGACATCATCGGCGGCCAGCCACCAGCGGGTCTCGCGGCACCAGCTGCCGAACCGGAACAGGGAAACCGAGAGACGGACCAGGGTAGCAACGATCATGCTGGCTGCCCATCCTGCGGGCAGGCCGCGCGTGCGGCGTTAAGCGGGATTAAAGCACAAAAGCCCGCCGCTCAGAAATCGCGCTAGAGGTCCGCCTTACCGCGGGCCTGGTCAGGCCGGATCTACCGGTGTATTGCCGCCGCTGAATTCGGCTCTCGCTTGTGCGAGGCGATAGCGATGCTCCGCGCGCCAGCGCCGCCAGTTCAGCAGCGCGGTTGCCGCATAGATGAAGCGGAACAATACCAGCCGGAACCACACGGGGCGCGAGTCGAACAGATCGCCAGCCAGCATCGAGATGACGCCCTGTTCGACTTTCCAGACATTGCGCGGATTCCGGAACAGATGACGCATGACCGGAGAATTGAACCGGTAGATGAAGAACGCAAAGCGGCGCATGCCCCTGCGCAGACGTTTCTCGAGCCGGCGTTGCAGACGGATTTCCTGCGCCGGATCGCGCAGTGCCGCATCCACCACCGCGGCAGTCTGTTCTGCGCCACTGGTGGCGAGGTAGACGCCTGACGAAAACACCGGATCAAGAAATGCAAACGCGTCGCCGACCAGCATCCAGCCGGGGCCGCCGATGGTATCGGCGTCGTAGGAATAATTGCCGGTAACGCGCACTTCGTTATCGATCAGTTCGGCATTCGCCACGCGTTTCCACAAGGCTGGATTGAGCTTGAGGGTTTCGTAGAGAAATTCGTGGGTGCGTCCACGGCGCTGCTTCAGATAGTCCGGCCGGCACACTGCACCGACGCTCATGACCCCGTTCGGCAACGGAATCATCCACATCCAGCCGTATTCGAAGTTGTAGATGCTGATGTTGCCGGCATCGTCGCCGGACCGGTATTCGGCATTGCGGAAATGTCCGAAGATCGCCGCACTTTGGTGTTCAGGGTTCTTGTGCCGGATTTTCTTCTTGCTGGCGAGGAATGCGTCGCGACCGCTGGCATCCAGCAGGTAACGGCATTGCACCCGATAACTGCCGCCGTCATCGGTTCGCACGTCGGCAAACGTCTCGCGCGCGCCGTGCTGTTCCGCCGCAATCACCTCGGCGCCTTCCCGCGCATCCACGCCGTGTTCGCGGGCATTCTCGAACAGCATCTGGTCGAAATCCTGGCGCCACACCTGGAAAGCGTGTGGCGGACTGTGACCCAGCGCGCGCGCAAACCGGTAGGTGTTGTAACCGAGCGAATTGTCGGCTTCAAAATCGGCGCCGGCCTTGTACACACCCATGCTGCGGATCCTGTCCAGCACGCCGAGACGTTCGAATACCGGCAGGTTCATGGGCAACAGCGATTCGCCGATGTGAAAGCGCGGATGGCGGGCCTTCTCGAGCTGGATCACCTTGTAGCCGCGTTGCGCCAGCATGGTCGCCGCGGTGCTGCCACCGGGACCGCCGCCGATTACGAGTACATCGCACTGCTGGTTATCCGTATTGCCGGCTGACTCGCCATTCATGCCCGTCTCCCGCTGTCGTCAGGTGGTGGTCGTCTTCGAAATGGTTTTGAATCTCGCCCGTCGCTTGATGTTGTCTTGATTGAACTGGCGCGGGCAGCAGCATACTGCATGTGCGAACGGAAAGCGCTATGGGGGCAGGCAAGATCGCGATAGCGCCGGGGCGAAAGCTCTCGCCAACCATCGGGTGTGGGGCGTAAAAAAACCCCGGCGGTGGAGACCACTGCCGGGGTACAAGCCTTCATGGCTGGAGGTGATTGAGTGCTACTCACATAAGGGCGGTCGCATCCTTGCTTTAATCCTTTGCCTTGCCCCGGTCCTTGTTACATCCTTGTCCCACCATTCCTTGGCAGTGCAGGCGAGTGTTACTCTGCCACCCTGCCCGCACCGGCACAGTCAGGAGCGGCTGATACGTCGTGTAGGCGTTGGCCTACACGGAGTCCACGGCGGCGCACGGGCGCCGCGGCCAACCGGGAGTGCCTCCAGCATGCGAGATTTTTACCCGCCACTCGAGCCTTACGCCACCCACACCCTGGAAGTCGATTCGCCGCACCTGCTGTATGTCGAGGAGTGTGGCAATCCGCAGGGTCTGCCGGTGGTATTCGTGCATGGCGGGCCCGGCGGTGGCTGTACGGATGACAATCGCCGTTTCTTCGATCCGGCCCGTTACCGCATCATCCTGTTCGATCAGCGTGGTTGCGGGCGCTCAACGCCGCACGCCGAATTGGCGGGCAACACCACCCAGGCGCTGGTGGCCGACATGGAACGGATCCGGGAAAAGTTCGGGATTGAGCGCTGGCTGGTATTTGGCGGTTCCTGGGGCTCGACCCTGGCCCTGGTTTACGCCGAAACCCATCCCGAGCGGGTGATGGCGCTGATCCTGCGCGGCATCTTCCTGGTTACCCGCGAGGAACTGCGCTGGTTTTATCAGGACGGCATTCAGCACATCTTTCCGGACCATTTCGAGGAATTCGTGGCGCCGATTCCGGTCACCGAGCGCGGTGATCTGATGCATGCCTATTACCAGCGTCTGACAAGCGAGGATCTGGCGATCCGCCGCCGCGCGGCGGAGGCCTGGTCGTTGTTTGAAGCGCGTTGCTCAACGTTGCTGCCGAGCGAATCGGTCGTCGACCATTTTTCGGAACCGGCGGTGGCGATGGCGATTGCGCGAATTGAATGCCATTACTTTGTGAACAACTGCTTTCTCGCGAACGACCAGATCATCCGCGACGCCGGGCGCATCCGGCAGATTCCCGGAGTGATCGTGCAGGGGCGTTACGACGTGGTGTGCCCGGCCACCTCGGCCTGGCGCTTGCACAAGGCCTGGCCGGAAGCCGGGTTCCGGATGATCCCCGATGCCGGACACGCCTCCAGTGAACCCGGTATCCGCGCCGCGCTGGTGGAGGCCATGGATATGTTTGCCGAACGGTTCGCCAACGCATGATCGGGTTGCTGCAGCGTGTCAGCCGCGCGTCCGTGGAAGTTGCCGGTCAGCGGCTGGCGGCGATCGAACGTGGCTTGCTGGTGTTGGTCGGCGTGGAGCGCAGCGACACGCCGGCAGAGGCCCGACGCCTGCTGGAAAGGCTGCTCAGTTACCGGGTGTTTCCCGACGCCGAAGGCCGCATGAACCGCGATCTGCGCGAGATCGGCGGTGGCTTGCTGCTGGTGCCGCAGTTCACGCTGCCGGCCGATACCCGCAAGGGCAATCGCCCGAGCTTCATGCCGGCAGCGGCGCCGGAGCAGGGTCGCGAATTGTTCACGACCCTGTGCGAGCTGGCACGGGCGGCGCATCCCCATGTCGGCTGCGGGGAATTTGGCGCAGACATGCAGGTGGAACTGGTCAACGATGGCCCGGTCACCTTCTGGTTACAGGTCGGCGGCAACAGTGACCGGGACTGACCGGCGGGGTGCCGCTTGTGTTCCACGGTATTTGACCTATGCTATTAAAAGCACGCCCCGTGAGGCGATGCGGACATAAAACACATCAGAGAATTTTCGATAACCGCCAGATTCCCCATCCATCCGGATACACCTCATGTACGCGCCACAGCATTGCACCCCGGTTACGGGTGCCGAAGCGATATACCAGGGAAATATCTAAAATGTTGCTGATCCCCGTCATCGAGCTCAAGCATGGCAAATGCACGCGTTCCCTGCCCGGCGTGAAAAGCGCCGGCGACGACCCGGTTCAGGTGGCACGGCACTGGTTGCAGGCCGGTGCCCGGCGTTTGCACATCGTTGATCTGGACAGCGAAGCCGGCGGCAAACCGGCGAACGCGGCCAGCGTGCGCGATATCGTCGCGGCCTGTGACGGGATCCCGGCACAGGTGGCGGCCGGGATCCGCAGCGAAGACAACGCCGAGGCGTATTTCAATGCCGGTGCCGAATATCTGGTGCTGGGTCCGCGGGCGGTCAGTGCGCCGCATCTGGTCAACGATCTGTGTCTGGAATATCCCGGCCACATCATGGTCAGTCTGGATATCCGCGACGGCAGGCTGGTCGCGGAAGGCTGGTCCAAACACGCCAACCATGACGTGGTGGCGGTGGCCGAGCATTTCCAGCGCGAAGGCGTGGCCGCAGTAGTGTGCAATGCCGTAAAAAATACCGCGGACGCCGCCGTCGATCCGGACGCCGCGCTGCAACTGGCGCAGGTCGTCGCGCTTCCGGTGATCGTGGCCGATGGGCTGGCCACCCTGGATCAGATCAAGCGCCTCGGCGCCGATGCGGGTGCGGCGCTGAGCGGCGCGCTGGTCGGCGAGGCGCTGTATTCCGGCAAACTCGATTTCGGAAAAGCCCAGAGACTGGCCGATTCGCTCTCCCAATCCTGAAGCCGGGCCGGTTTTTGCTCTGGTGCGGGGTTAAAATAGCGCCACTTCAGGTCCTCCGGATCTCACTTGAAAAATCATGTTGCGGATTCCGGTGTTGAATGCCGGGACCGCTGGAGCATTGCATGGAACTCAGTATTGGCAAGATTCTGCTGATCCTCGTCATCGTGGTGCTGGTGTTCGGCACCGCCAAACTGCCGCGCATCGGCGAAGATTTCGGCAAGGCGGTGCGCAGTTTCAAGAAAGCCATGCACGAAGGCGAACATGAAACTCCGGCCGCCGGTAAGGATACGGACAAGAAGTCCGATCCCGACAAGTCGCACTGATCCGTTCGCCGATGTTGGAAGGCAGTTTCTGGGAGTTGGCGCTGATATTCATATTGGCGCTGATCGTTTTCGGTCCCGAACGTCTGCCGGGGATGGCGCGTACCGCCGGCTTGTGGATTGGCCGTGCGCGCGCCGTGGTGCGTAATCTCACTGAACAGCTGGAGCGCGAGTTGGCCGCGGAGGATATGCGCAAGGCGGCGGCCGATGCACGGCAAGCGCTCAGCGCGCCGGCAACGGACG